>CAZLDQ010000006.1:0-56600 GCA_964558295.1 uncultured Planctomycetaceae bacterium
TCCTGCATTATCCGCCAATTCACCGGCCGAGTCGTTGATGCGGAGGAAAAGCGTGCCCGCATGTTTGGGGGTGAGGGTGGTACCGAGGCCTACGACGATCGGATGGATCAAGGGACTCGGGCCGGTGGTGAGAGGTTCGTCGGGATGAACGGCGGCCAGGAGAATTCCGAGTGGCCGGCCCTTGTAGTACCGGATCGAGACTCCGCCCGGCTCACACCACCAGACTTGCGGTTGCCGGGCAACTTGATACCGGCCGGAAGCGTGAAGCCAATACGTCACGCCGGCCTCCAGCCGAATACGGCTGTTTTGCCAGCCGCGGTCGGCGGCGATCGTGGCACGGGCCGTGTGACTGGTCATTGGCCGGCCGGGAGTGAAGTCGAGGGCCATGCGAGCCACGTCATAGCCATAGTCCAGGTTGGCGACAAACACCTGCCACTCTTCGGTCAATTGCGGCCAGTCGTCGGCATAGAGACGCTCAAAACGGGCCAAAAAATCGGGCAGGCCGACGAACTCTTGGAGCTGGCGAAATCGTTGGTGGTAGCGGGGATGGTGCTCCAAAAGTGTTGCGGCGGCCCAGCACCAGGCATACATATTGGTTTCCGCGGTGCCGATCCGCTGGCGCTCGACGATCGCTTGAAGCCGCTTGGCCCGGCGGGCTGCATAGTCGTCTTCGATGAGTTTGATCCGTCCCCAACGGAGTACCTCGTCGCGATTGGTCGGCATGTAGTTGAGCGTCAGCCGGCCGTCGTGCCAGCGGTGGGTTCCCAACAGTTCGGCGAGCCCCTCCATGTACCAGGGCGGACCGCAACTGCCCAGGACGGTCAACATGAACGCATGCGTTCCCTCATGCAGCAAGAGGTGCCGCCGGTAGTATGCGCTGGGCTGTTCGTAGAGCCAGAGCTTGTCGCCCGTGCAGAAGCCGTACTCAAACGCCGGCAACCGGTCGGGCAGCAATCCGTTCAGAGCGAATCGCATCCCGTCTTTCATCAAGACGCCGGTGATATGCCAATTGGCCAACTGGTCGGGGCGTTTGCCAAAATAGTCGCACCACTGGAGAAACGCCTGATCAAACACCTCCGGCAAGATGTCGATTTCCGCGTCGGCCGCCAGATCCGTGTAGAGTGTCAGACGCTTGCCGGCGAGTTTGCGGATGCCGGCCGCCTGGATCTTGGCCTCATCGATGTTCAACTTCAGCGCTGCGGCGTCCTCGGCGGTGAATACATCGGAGACGTGCATCAGGTCGGCCAGCGTCTGCCGCGGCGGGGCCGACTTCTCCGCAGCCGGTTCGGCCGCCCGGAGCCAAGCGTCATCGCCTCGCAGGGTGCTGACCACAAGCAGGGCAATCGCCACGCTCAGCCAACCGGTCCAACCCCGGTATCCCGAGCGGGTCTTCTCCTCCCTTCTGTCTTCGGCCTTCTGCATTTTGCCTTTCCTTTGCCGGCGGTTGCACATCCCGCCCCGACCGCTTACCTTATTCTACGTCTTCTCATGCGGGGTTGCACAGGATTGCTTTTGACAGACAGCGCCTGTAGGGAACGCCCTCCGTGGCGTTCCGCGTGGTGTTCCGCACGGCGGAAACGACGGAACGGGACAAAACGCGATCCCTACAGGTTTTCGGACAGGGGCACAGGAGAGTACGAAATGCGGGCACTGGGTTGGGTTGCGCTGGTTCTGACGGGAGTTCTCCTTCTGACGGGTTGCCGGGCGGAGACAGCGTCCGACGAGGTGGTCGTCTACACCGCACTCGACGCGCAATTCTCCGAACCGGTCTTCGCCGACTTTACCAAGGCGACCGGCATTCGCGTACTGCCAAAGTTCGACACCGAATCGACCAAGACGGTGGGCCTGACCGAAGCGATCCTTGCCGAGCGGAAACGGCCGCGGTGCGACGTTTTCTGGAACAACGAGATCCTGAACACCTTGCGACTGGAAAAGCAGGGCCTGCTCGTAGCCTACCATCCGCCGGCGGCCGAGAGCTATCCGGCCATGTTCCGTTCGCCGCAAGGCACCTGGCATGGGTTTGCCGCCCGGGCTCGTGTCTTGATCGTCAACACGAACCTCGTCCCCGAGGCTGAGCGGCCCACGTCGATCCGCGACCTGGTTTCCGCGAAGTGGGCGGCCAAGGCGGGAATCGCCAAGCCGCTGTTTGGCACTACGGCGACCCATGCGGCGTGCCTGTTTGCCGCGTGGGGACGCCCGGAGGCCGAGCGGTTCTTCCAACAGGTCAAGGAGAACCAGACCAAGATCCTTTCGGGCAACAAGCAGGTGGCTTTGGCCGTGGGTGCCGGGCAACTCTGTTTCGGCCTGACTGATACGGACGACGCGCTGGGCGAACTGGAGCAAGGCCGACCGGTGGCGATTGTCTATCCCGACCAAGGCCCGGATGGACTCGGCACGCTCTTCATTCCCAACTCGCTCGGGATCATTGCCGGCGGTCCACACCCGGAGGCGTCGAAACGGTTGGTCGACTACCTGTTGTCGCCGGACGTGGAAGCTCGACTGGCCGCCGGCCCTAGCGGCCAGATCCCCTTGAACCCTGTGGTGAAGGCAGACAACTCGCGTGTGGCCACCCCGCAATCGGTCAAGCCGATGGCCGTCGATTTCCAGGCCGCCGCCGCGTTGTGGGACGACGTGGCTAAGTTCTTGCGCGAACAGTTCGCGCAGTAGGACTACTTGGCCGTCTGTTGCAGCGCAAACGGCGCCAGCAGCCCGTAGCCGACCGTGTGATACGCGCTACCCGGTGGCGGGCCAACCTCGGGGCCGCTGCGGAAGCTGGCGGGCCAGGCCGTCCCCAAGGGCGGGTTGCCATGGTGCGGGCCGAGCGTGTTTTTGAGCGTGCCGATCACCACCACTTCGATGGTGTTCTCACCCGGCTTCACACCTTCGGTCACGTCGCACTCCCAAGGCTGGCTCACCAGATGTCCGGCCAAGGTGCCATTGACCAACAGCTTGGCCACGCTGCCATACCAGGCTGGTACCGAGACGCGATAGCGCCCCGAGGGCTGACCTACGTCGAACCGCTGCGTGTAGGCCACGCCGGCTGCGTAGAATGGAGCGCCCTGCTGGTTCCAAGGCCCGAGTTCCAGCGGCTTGGCCGGGGCGATCACAAATCCCTTGTCTGCCGCACGGAGCGAAAAATCGCCAAGCACATAGGCCGACTGCAGTTCGTGGTAGATGGTGAACGGCGAGGCTTTGATCGTCACGGCATTCTCGCCCACCTGAGCCGCGGCCGAGATGTCGATCATCGCGAACGCCCGATCAAGCCACCAGGAATCGGCGGCCGCTTGAACCGGCTTGCCGTTGCAGGTCACCCGATACAGGTCCGCCCGTTCAATGACCACGTGAAGCGGTTGCGGCACTTTCTGGTCGATCGTAAACCGGTAGGTCGCTTCGACGCTGCTTTCCGGCGAAAACTGGTGGGCGATCAACTCATCGCGGAACTGTACGGCGCTATCCCACGGGTTTTGTGCCATGCCGTTCTTCTGAAAGGCGAACTGGCACGCCTTGTAGAAGTTGACGCTCTGGAGCGTCTCGCCGCCGGCCGTAACGTCAAAGTAATCGATCGTCAGCACGTTCGGCCCCACCCGGCGAATCTCCAGCGGTCCGACCGGCCGCACGTCGGCCACACGGGACACTGCCGCCGAAGCCGCCTTGACCGGCTTGTCGGACAGGAAGAGCAACAGACTGCCGCACGACGGAATCTGGTACTCGGCTTTCAGCCCAGCCTGGGTGGCGGTAAACCGATACGGCAGGACCTTGCCGGTCTGGGGGTCCCACTGCTCGATTCCTTGCCGGTTCGTCTCAATCAAGCCGGCCGACGGCGATTCGAGGCTCGTATTGACCAACAGCAGCAATTGGCCGTCGTCGAGTTGGCGGCGATGATGGAAGAGGATGCCCTTGTCGTCCGGGCTTCGACGGATGGCGAAGCCGTCCCGGTTTGACTCCAAGAGAGCCGCGGCCACGGCGCTGGGCTCCAGGGGTTTCCAAGTGGCCTGTTGGACGAGCTTCTGTCCCAGGTCCGAAAATTGGCCTTCCACAAGGCTGGGCGGCGCGTCGCAAGCGATCACCAGCCCGCCGGCTTTCAGGTACTCCGCAAGCAAGGTGATCGTCTTGACGTTGAGGTTCTCGGTCATCGGCGGCAATACGACCGTCTGGTACGACTGCCGGCCCACGCGCAACCGCTTGCCGTCGACCATCCCATGGTCGGCGATCACCTCTTCGCTGCCCAGGTCATATTCCACCTGGGCCCGCTCCAAGCCGTTGAGGAAGTCCTGGAACCGCACGCCCAATTGTGCGAGTCGCTCGCGTTGGCTGGGGTCGTGCTGATAAAGCCAGGCAGTCGTGGTCGGCTCGATCACCAGCACTGGGCAAATCTGCTGCCCCTGAGCGATGGCGGCCGACAGCCGGGCGAAATAGTCGACGACCACATGGTAGGAGTCCCACCACGGCTCATGGTACGAGAACGACTGCGGATGGTCGTGCTTGCGTGCTCCGCGCAGGGTGATATAGGAAAGATGTTCGTCGAGCGTGTTGACACCCAGGACCACGAGCCAGTCGCCGATCCGTTTCATGTCCTCAAAACGCAGGTCCCAGCCGCCGGCCCCGTAGACCTCGCACAGCGTCCGCTGCCGGCCCATCTGGTTGGCCACGCTCGCCAATTCCTTGACCATCCGCGCGTTGCCGAACTGGCCATGCGTCTCCTCGCGGTACTGGTTCATCAGGCAGTCGATCCCCGGACGCTGTTGCCAGGCGGCCATGGCCATGTTGTCGGGCACGCCGATACAATTGGGCCATTCGTGATCCCAATAGTGGCCAGTGAACTCCAGGTGGTTTTTGGCACAGTAGTCATAGTACGGCTTGGCCCACCGGGCGATGAACAACTCCAAGACGAGTTGGAAGTAGTTGTGCCGCACTCGCTGCCACTGGCCCACCGGCCTGCTCAGGCTGGGCAGATGGTCCGTGAGCCGGTAGCCCCAATGTTTTTCGAACTGCTCGGGCAGGTCATCGGTCCAGGGGAGCCCACCGGCCGGGCGCAGTTGGGGCTCGTCGGTAAACGAGCCGGGAATCCGCTTGCCAAACTGTTGGCCGAACTGCCGGCGATATGGCTCCAGCGTGATTTCGAGGAACTTTTCCGTCACGCCCGGATAAAGCAGATCGACGTAGCACTTGCCGCCATACCAGGGGGACTCTCCGGCCCGCTGGATCGTGGCCAGAAGATACTTTCCCTCCGGAAGCGTTTCCCCTGCCCGAGCTTGTTGGGTAACGTCGTCGAACGTGTTGCCAGTGAGCCGATAGACGCCGATCACGTCGTCGGCCGGCTTGTTGACCCGTTGGACTTCCCGAAACACGAGCCCCCGCCCGCGCGACTCGGGCATGGCCTCGGGCACGAAGCCGCCAGCAAAGCCCGAGGGGTAGGAGTTCTCGTCATAGATCCAGAGGTTCATGTCCAGGCGTTCGGCCTCGTCCAACGCGGCCTTCCAGAGCCGGAACCACTCGTCAGAAAGGTACGGCGTCATAAGGCCCGGCCGGGGATGAACAAACGCCTGACGCACGTGCTGCCCGGCCAAGTCGCGGAGCGTGCCGACGACCTGAGCCTCGGTCAGCCGATCGTTCCAGACCCACAACGGGCCGGAACTGTAATGACGTGAAGGGTTGGCAAACTCCGCCTTGACCGTCGCCGAATCCACCGCATGGGCCGTACCCGTAGTCAGGCCAATCGCCCCGATCACCACCAGCCCCAGCAGTCGCCCAAGCCGTGTGTTCATCGTCGTGCTCCTGTTCAAAGGTTCGTTGTCGTTGTGGTTCTGTTCCAGTTTCGTTCCTCAACGTCGAGTCGCCAGGCGATCCGAATCAGCAGACGCGACAGACTTCCATGGCCAGCAGCTTGCCGAGCTTTTCGATCTTCCCGGCGACATGCCCCACGCCCACCGCCCAGTGATGGGCCGGCCCTTGGGCATTCCAGGCGTTGACAAACTGCCGGGCGCCGATCGGGAACCGGTAGCGGCTGTTCGTGTTGCCGATTTCCAAGATCGGTCCCGGCACCGACTCGCCCTCGGGCACCCGCAGACGGCGCCCGCGCTGAGCCCCCTCGCCGACCGCCACGAGCGTCACGGGTCCATACCTGACCGACATCTCGACCGAGAGACCGCGTCCCACCTTGCCATGATAAACCCGCAACGGGCGGACCCGCGTCTTCCCTTCGGCGATGGCGATGTGCCCTGGCCCGTCGTGCCCCATGAGCACCACGTCGTCCCGGTAGTCCATCGCATAGTATTCGGTAAATGAACCGCCCGCCTGGAAGCTGTCGAGGATCTTCATGGCCTGGACGTTCTTGATCTCCATTTCGCCCGCCACAGGCACACCGCGCGCGGTCAACAGGCTGTTGCCGAGGATGATCGAGCTGATCGCCTCCTCGTTGGCCGGATTGCCCGTGCCCATGTAGTAATAGGCCAGCGAACCGAGCCGGTGCCGGTCGACGAGCCGGTCCAAGGCCACCGACGTGCGCGCGGCCCGTTTGAGCTCTTCAGGCGGACAGTCCTTTTCGACCTCAAAGGCTTCGTGGAACATCGCGACGCGATCGTGGACCTCCCCCTCGCTCACCTCGCTACGGAGCGAAGCCAGTTCATCGACTTCGAGGATCTCCACATGCCCGCCAAATTGAATGGCCTGTTGGGTCAGATCGGTATAGATGTCGAGCATTCCGCCGTAATAGTGGCCCATTACGCCGAGGCGGTTGTGTTCCATCACGTGGGCCACCCGGGCCGCCTCGACCCAACCGGCCACCTCGTCCCAGCAGACCGGATCATCGTCGAGCATTCCCGTCACCTGGTGGAACGGGATCCCCGCCCGGCGAAAGACATTGGCGATTTCCGGCACCGGGCAGGCCGCGCAGTGGGCCAGCCACTGGCCGGTCATCGCCGTCCGGTCACCCAGGGCGTTGAACTCCGCATAGTCGATCGCCGCTTCGGGCGAGAGGTTCAACAGAATCACCGGCACCTTGGCCCGCCGCACCACCGGCAGCACGGTCGACGAGAGGGCATAGGTCGTCACATGCAGGAACACGAGATCCACATCGGCCTGACGCAACCGATGTCCCGCCTCAACCGCCTTCTCCGCCCCATCGACGAGTCCCTGATTGACTACCTCGACCCCGAGGGCCTGGAGCTTCTGGGCCACGCGGTCAAGATACCCTTCGAGCCGCTCTTTGAGCCCAACGAACTGCGGCCAATACGCCTCCAGGCCGATGCCGAACAAACCGACTCGCAGGGGAATGTTGTTGGCCGCAGATTGCATGGCAAGACTCTGCCGAAAGCTTGTAAACTGTAGGGTCCCTACAAGCAAACCCATTGGGCCCATTATAGGCGATGCGCCGTCCAGGCGAGTCGCCAAATTGCCCCTGTTTTCGGACACTCCGCCAAGGGCTGACAATCGGGAACCCTGGGGGCGAGCCGCCGCGCCCGCCCGGGTTTTGACACCGGGGTTCATCTGCGGATAGACTAGCGGCCGGGGCGTTTCCGGGAGCGGATGCACGTGAATTCAGCCATACGGTCCTACGACGGTTTCTACCATTACCCGCCGGTCGACGACCGGGCCATGCAGTGGGGCGTTTACCTGACCGGCGCGGGCCGGGGCGTCATCCATCCCGGGCAGCCCTATCCGCCGCGCACGCATCCCCGGCTCTATGACTTCCAGTGGACGCGGGGACGCACGCTCCCCGAGTTCCAGTTGATCCTCCTGACCGATGGCCACGGCGAGTTCGAATCCCACGAAACCGGCCTTCGCAAGATCACGCCTGGTTCCCTGATATTCTTGTTTCCCGGCGTCTGGCATCGTTACCGTCCAGAGCGAACCACAGGGTGGACCGAGCGGTGGATCAGTTTTCAGGGAGAAATCGCTCACCGGCTGATGCGATTGGACGTGATCCGTCCGGCCTGGGCAGTCCAGCCGGCACGCGATCCTGACGGACTGCAAGCCGGCTTCGATCGGCTGCTCGCCCGGATTCACGCTCAGCCTGGCCACAACTCGGTGCTGCTCTCGATGCACGCCCTGGCACTCTTGGCCGACGCCGTTGAACAGACCGGCCAGGTAGCCGCTCCTTCCATCGCGCCGGCATCGCCGCACCGAGATCGGGTCGACGATCCGGTCGTTGCTGGGGCGATCGAGTTGATTTGGACACATAGCCATCGTCAGATTTCCATCGAGCACATCGCCCGAGCACTGGCCGTAACGCGTCGGACCCTGGACCGCCGCTTTCGCCGCGTCACCGGACGCTCCGTGCTCGAAGAGATCACCCGCTGCCGCCTGAGCCGTGCCCGGCGGCTTCTAACCGAGACCGACCTGCCGGTCAAGACAGTGGCCGTCCTTGCCGGTTTTCCCAGCGAGGAACGGATGCGTCTGGCGTTCCTGCGTGCCGAGCACGCCACCCCGAGCGCCTACCGGCATGCGGCCCCTTAGCCGGTGAGTTTGCCCATCGTGTTTCCCGGCCTCCTATCCCTCAGGACGGCTCTTCTTGTGCCGCGAGCGGTTTCCGCGATGTGCGGAAGGGGGGAGGATCCCGAAAGCACGAGAACACGAAAGAAAAGGGCGTTGGGGAAGCTTGGCAAGAGCGAGGTGTGGGGGGAGGATCGGATGTGCTTGCTCCCCTCAGGAATCCAGTCCGCGCTCACCCGCCGGCTAAATGGTCGTTTCGCGGAGCTGCGAGGTGGCCACGCGCGGTGTCGGCCCTTTGCGAGGGCTGCGATCAATCGGCGAGGTATTGGGACTCTGGCAGTTGGGGCGAACGCGCGCGGCGCGGCGTGGACGATTCTTCTTCCACCGCTGGCGGTCTTTGATTGCCCGGACACGGCACAACAGGCAGGGCATCAGCACCAGCCCGCCGCAGCCCGGACAACGGGTTAAGGGGCCCATCGGCGCTTCAATTTCCTCCGACCTCGCATGACGATGCCGGCGCGGGGTGGGCCGCTTGCCGCGGGCGATGGCGTTGACCGTGCCCCGACTGACCCCCAGTTGCTGGGCGATTTGACGTTGGGAATGCCCCCCACTGCTCAACAAACGCTCAATCTCTTTCACGACGGAAGACGCGATCATGATGACCTCCAGCAGCTTGCCCATCCTGGCTTCCACCTGGAGCCAGAACCCTCCCAGCGCTTGCAAGGAGTAGCCCCAGGCGTCGATCGGCTTCACACGTCGCCGACCGCCCCAAAAAAACGCTCATTGTCACCAGCGACGCAGTGTACGTTAGCACAAACATTACAGAGCATCAACTACCAGGCGCGATATTTTATGTACTATTTATGCGATTCATGGGGGAGGCCCCATTCTTGCGGTCAACGCATAGCCACCCTAGAATACTATCACCTGGCCCTCCCCCCTTTCCGTCTTGCCCGATCCCTGTCCTTCACCATCTGGCCGCAATCTGTGCGGCTTGGGTAACCCCTGTCGCCAATCCGTGCCAACGACGTAAACCCTACCGCCCGGGGCTATCTCAACGAATTTCCCCGTTGCAGAGGCCGCCTCGGGAAGACTTCAGCAGGCGACTTGCGAAAACCGATGAGGATGCGGCAGACAGTGAAGCAAGGCAATTCGGAAAAGTCGGCGAGGCACGGTAAAGGATAATCACGATGGTGCCAATTGATCTGATGCAAGTCGTGTTGGGCGTCGCCTTCTTGGGCATCTGGACGATGGCCGGCGTGATCGTCGTCCGGGACCAGTAGTCCACCGCGTCCAGCGCTCCCGCTCAGCAGACGGAGGTCTATCTTGGGCTGTTCGGTTGCAAGACCGGCGGTCGGAGAGAGACTTCCGTCACTTTTTTCTTGACTCCTCCGCACAATTTGTGGGGATTGCCATTGGGGGCCAGCCCCAGTCTGTTTTGGATGGCGGTTCACCCACAGATTTTGCGGAGGAGTCGGTTTCTTGATCTGGTTGCAGGATTGGTTCGTCGCAAAGCCGGTCCTTGATCCCGTTTTTTTGCCCAACTCTTGCAGTGAGCGCGTCGCCAAGGTTCACTAGAGGCAGGATTTCGTGCGAATGCGTCGTGCGAATGCGGGAACAGCCACCAAACGCGCGGCCCAAGTGCCGCGGCTGGACAAACGGGTTGACAGGAGCCTCGCCGATGTATCTTCCGTGCCTGGTTTTGTTGGTTGGTCTTGGGACCAATGCGAATGAACAACTGTTGGACGAGTTTCAGTATGCCGACGCCAAGACGGCCCGCCAAGCCTGGGTTGCCACCAGTCAGACGCCGGCCGTGGAGGTGGCCAAGGACGCGGGTCGTACGGTCCTTCAGTTCACCGCTCCGTTTGCAGCCCAGCCGACGCTGGAACGGACAATCCTCGATCGCACGATGCATCTCGACCTGTCGGTGCCTGGGCAGTTTACCCTGGACATGAAGGTTGACGATCCGGCGGCGGTGGGGCACGTGAGTCTCTATTTCCGCAGTGGCGGCGGCTGGTATTCCGGCGGCAAAGGGCTGGCCAAGCCGGGGTGGCAAAGGTTGACCTTTTCCAAGGCCGCGTTCCACGTGGAGGGACGCCCCGCTGGCTGGCACACGATCGATGCGATTCGCATTTCCATCTGGCGTGGGCAGGCCAAAGACTCGCGGGTTTACTTGGGCCGGTTGGCTGCCTCGTGGAACGACGTAGCGCTGGTCATTCCCGCGGCGCAGGCCTACCCCGACTATCCGGAGATGAAGACGGCCCTCGAATCGGCCGAACAGGTGGCCACGATGCTCACGGAATTGGGACTGGGCTCCGACGCCGTGGAAGACGCGGCAATCGTCCAAGGTGCTTTGGGCAACCGCCATGTGGCCATCCTCGCCCACAATCCCCGGATGAACGACGATGCGGTGGCCGGGTTGGAAAAGTTCATTCAGTCGGGCGGCAAAGTGTTGGTCTGTTACTCGCTCCCGCCGCGATTGGGCAAGGCACTGGGTTTCGAGCGGTCGAAGTACATTCGTCCGAAGCAGCCGGGAGGGTTTGCCGAGATTCGCTTCGATGCCCACGACATCCCCGGCTTACCCCAGTCGGTGCGTCAGGCTTCGTGGAACATCAACACGGCCGAGCCGACTGGATACAACGCCCGAGTAATCGGCTGGTGGTTTAACGACGCGGGACAGCCCACCGATCTGCCGGCCATGCTCCTGAGCGACAACGGGGCCTATTTGACCCACATCTTTCTCGCCGACGATAGGGCGGGCAAGCGACAGCTTTTGGCCGCGATTCTTGGCCGGCTTCATGCGCCGCTCTGGCAACGGATGGTCGCCAGTGAGATCGAACACATGGGGGCCGTCGGCCATTTCACGACGCTGGCCGACCTGACTCAATATGTGAAGGCCAGCCAAAACAGCGCGGCAATCGAACGGCTCACCGCGGCCAAGGCCGCCCAGGCGAAGCTGGAAACGCTGTGTGCCCAGAAGGCCTATCCCGACGCAATTCAACAGGCGCGTCAGGCCCGAGACTTGTTGGCCGAGGCCTATCTGCTGGCTGCTCCCAGTCCGACTCCCGAAGGTCGGGCCACCTGGAACCATTCGGGCACCGGAGCCTATCCGGGCGATTGGGACCGCACGGCCCGAGAGCTTTCCGCCGCCGGGTTCAACATGGTGCTTCCCAACATGCTCTGGGGCGGCGTCGCTCATTACGCCAGCAACGTGTTACCCCGGAGCAAGACTTATGAGCAGTATGGCGACCAGATTGCTCAGTGCGTGGCCGCGGCGAAGAAGCACGGGCTGGAGGTGCACGTCTGGAAGGTCAACTTCAACCTGTCCAACTCGCCCCAAGACTTCATTGAAAAGCTTCGCGCCGAAGGCCGCCTCCAGAAGCCGGCCCACGGTGAAACGCAGGACTGGCTCTGCCCGTCGCATCCGGAGAACGTGAAGCTGGAAGTGGCGAGCATGCTCGAAGTGGCCCGCAAGTACGACGTCGACGGGCTCCACTTCGACTACATTCGTTACCCCAGCGGCGAGTACTGCTACTGCGACGGCTGCCGCACACGGTTTGAGGCCCAGACCGGCCTGAAAGTGGCCGACTGGCCCAAGGACTGCTACTCCGGCGCGTTGAAAGACCGCTATCGCGACTGGCGCTGTGAGCAGATCACGCGAGTGGTGAAGACGGTCCACGACGAAGCCAAGAAGCTCAAGCCCAGGATCAAGATCTCGGCCGCCGTGTTCGGCCGGTATCCCGACTGCCGCACGGGCGTGGGCCAGGATTGGGTCGCCTGGATCAAGGCCGACTACTTGGACTTCGTCTGCCCAATGGACTATACGCAGAGCGACCTGGAGTTCACCAACCTGGTGAGCAACCAGATGCACTTCATCGAAAACCGGATTCCGATTTACCCTGGCATCGGCGCCTGGCGCTTGGGCACCCCCGACCGCGTCGTCAGTCAGATCCTGATTGCCCGCCAACTCGGCGCCCAGGGCTTTACGATGTTCGACCTGAACGAAGGGGCCGCCAAAGAGATCGTTCCCGGGATCGGTCTCGGCGCGGGGGCCAAGAAGGCTGTGCCGCCGCATCGCGGACAATAGAAAAGTCGGAGATTGGACGTTGGAAGTTCAAGCGTTGGTTTGACCGAACCGCGGCGCAGCGTGCTTACCGTTTCGCGACCGTGCCGCCTCGATCCCTTGTATTCATGGTGCGCTTATGAGACTCCACATCGCGTTCCTCGCCGCCATCGCGTTTCTCGTCTCGCTGATTCTGCTGGCCGCTGTGCCGGTGGCTTTGGCCGTCGCCCCCCCGAATGCCGACTTCACCGCGGGGAATGCCCAGGGCCCCGAAGGTTGGACGCTTCAAGGCTCCGGCGGGCGCTGGGTCGAGCGGCAGATCCTGGAAGTCCGCGGCAACGGGAAAGACTCCAGCTATTGGCGCAGCCCCCCCTGCGACTTCCCCCCCGGGGCCCTCTACCACTTCGAGATGCGAGCCCGGCGCACCGCCGGCACCGGCTCGGCGATTGCCGGGCCGACGTTCGCCAATCGGGACTACTTCGAGGTGCCTGGCGACTGGAAATGGCTCGGCCACGTGTTCCGTACGCCGGACAAGCCTGCGGGAAGCTACCTACGCGTCGGGCACTGGCAGGCCCAAGGCTCGCTCCAGTTCGACGCCGTACGGCTCACGCCCTGTCTGCCTGTCTACAAGTCGACCGCCGGCCTCTTGTTGGGCGAGGGCGAGATGATCCGCGACGGCCAATATCGGTTCCTCGGAACCTACAGCGGCCTGGGGAGCAATTTTCACCGGACCTTGACCAGCGCCACGGCCAGTTTCAACAGCGACCGCTGGTGCTTTGGCGGCAATAGTCAGGTCACCTACCGCTTTGAGATCCCCGGCTGCCGGTTCCAAAGCGGAGAGATCAGTTTCGAGGTCAACTACCACACCAACGGCGCCTGCACGGCCGAGGTGAGCCGCGATCAGACCACTTGGCGCCCGCTCTGCACGCACGCCGGGCTCGGCGCGGGGCAGGCCACGTTGCCCAACGACCTGCTTCCCGCCCCGGTGCTCTATGTGCGGCTACGAACGGCGACGCCCCAAAGCTCGTTCCAAGTAAATCAGGTCCAATTCCAGGCCAAGCTCGACGGCACCGCGCCGGAGGCCACCGGTCAGACGAGTTTTGCCGACCTGAGAAGCCAGGGTGGCCCGTTGGCCATCGACCAGATGACCCTCGCCACCGGCAACACCTTGGGCACGGATGTGGTTCAAGTCGTGGTGAAGAATACGACGGATGAGCCGCTTCAGGGAACGCTCGCGGTCGAGTTCCGCCAAGCGGGAAAGCCCAGCGTTTCGCAGCCGGTTCAACCCGTAGCACTCGACGGGCGGGGCGCAAAGACCTTTCGTGTCCCGATGCCCAGTGCTCCCGGCGATCACGAGGTTGCCGTGACTCTTCAGCCAGTCGGCGGCGAACCGACCGTCGTGGGACTGATGGTCACCGTGCCCGACTTGTATCGGGCTGACTATGGGCAGTTGCTCGACGGCGTGTCGGGGCCGACGGCCGTCTGGTGGTGCGATGCGACCCACAAAATCGCGCGCCAGCGTCCGGCGCCTACGGGATCCTCCCCCGCCGCTCGTCTGGCGGCTGCGAAGAATGATCGCGAAGCGGTCCAGATCGTGGTTCGGCCCACGGCGATGCTCAAGGGGTTAACGGCCACGGCCAGCGCGTTGGCCGGCCCCAAGGGCGCCGTCATTCCGGCGGAAAACGTCAAGTTGCTGCAAGTCTACTACCATTTCGTTGACCATCCGACCGATCGCACGGGCGTGCGTGACTTCTGGCCCGATGCATTGCCCCCGTTGGACAAGCCACTTGACGTGGCGGCCGACGAGAACCAGCCACTGTGGGTGCTGGTCCACGTGCCGGCCGACGCCCAGCCGGGCGACTACCGCGGCCAGATCGAGTTGAAGGCCGAAGGATTTGCGGCCACCGTCCCCGTGCAACTGCATGTGTGGGACTTCACGCTCCCCGCACGCAACCACTTGGACACGGCCTTTGGGCTCAATCCGGAAACGGCCTTCCAGTATCACCAGGTGAAGACCGCGGAAGACAAACGTAAGCTTTTGGACCTTTACTTTCAGAACTTTGCCGAGCATCGGATCAGTCCCTACGATCCCACGCCGCTGGATCCGATCCGCGTGAAGTTTCAGCCCGAGGCCGACCCGCCCCGAGCGGAACTTGATTTCGCGGCGTTTGACGAGGCGATGACCCGAGCGATCGACCAATACCATTTCACCAACATCCGCCTGCCGATCCACGGTATGGGAGGGGGCACGTTCCACGAGCGTTACGAGCCGCA
Source organism: uncultured Planctomycetaceae bacterium (assembly GCA_964558295.1). GTDB lineage: Bacteria > Planctomycetota > Planctomycetia > Pirellulales > Thermoguttaceae > JBDKTH01. The sequence goes on from CAZLDQ010000006.1 coordinate 14,768, forward strand.
AATCGGCCGGTTCGGCGAGGCAACGCCCCAGTATCAGGCGACCTTTTCCAGCTATGTGAAGCAACTGGAAAGCCACCTGCGCGCCAAGGGCTGGCTGGAGATGGCCTATGTCTACTGGTTTGACGAACCGGACCCCAAGGACTATGCGTTTGTGCGCAGCGGCATGGAGCGGTTGAAGCGGTACGCTCCGGGTTTGAAGACGATGCTCACGGAAGAGCCGGTCGACGCCCTGGCCGGTCCGGTGGACATCTGGTGCCCAGTCACGCCGAACTACGATCACCAGGCGGCCGAGAAGCGGCGCGCACAGGGCGAGCGTTTTTGGTGGTACGTCTGCTGCGGCCCCAAGGCTCCCTACTGCACGCTGTTCATCGACCATCCGGCCACCGAGCTGCGCGTCTGGCTCTGGCAGACGTGGCAGCGGGACGTGCGGGGGATACTGGTCTGGGAAAGCAACTACTGGACCTCCAGCGCCGCATATCCCGACACGCCCCAAAATCCTTACGAGGACCCGATGGGCTACGTAAGCGGTTACTCGACCCCCAAGGGAACAAAGCGGTTCTGGGGCAACGGCGATGGGCGGTTCCTCTATCCCCCGCGAGCGGCCGCCGTGCCAGGCGCCTCCGGCCCCGGTCCGATCGTCCAAGCCCCGGTGTCCAGCATCCGCTGGGAGATGTTGCGCGAAGGAATCGAGGATTATGAATACCTCTATCTCTTGCGCGATCTGGTCGCCAAGCAGCGTGCGCGGCTGGCCCCCGAACGGGTCAAACAACTCGAAACGCTACTCGAAGTCCCCGAGGCGATCACCCGCGACATGACCACCTTCACGACCGATCCCGACGTGATCTACGCCCGTCGGGCGGCCATCGCCGAGGCGATTGAGCAGTTGACGCAATCGCTCCACGGAACCTGATAGGAAACGCCCGAAGGGGTGAAGGGGCGGCGGTTCATCCGGCAAAATGGCCCAAAAACCTTGCTCGCATCGGGACCTCGAATCTGCTAGGCTTCAGGAAGTATCAAAACCTGGAGACCCTGATCAAGAGACCATGGGAGAGGACCGATGAAACGCCCACCGCAAGACCGGACCAACAGCACGTGATAGGCCGCCCCCTCGCAATCCGCGCGAGAGGCCTACCGAATAGCGTTCCCGCCCCCCGTGAGAACACTTGCCCCAACGGTTCGTGGGTTCTGTTGACGAAACAGCAAAGCCTGGGACGAAGGGGACTCAGGAGACCTATCAAGTCGCACAAGTCCCATTTTCCCCATCCCGCCTCGCTCACCCGCTGCGTGGGGAGACGCACGTCGGGAATCGCGGGGGAGCAAGGCGCGATCGAGCCGCGGCTTCGGATTTGGGCCATGGGCACTTGCACGATCCGACCAGGATGATGGATACTATGTCGCGTTGGCGATTCCTGCACTGTCCCCAAGAAAATGAGAGGAAACTGTGTTGATCAATCTTCGCCCGAATTGCACCACGTCGCTTCTGGTACCGACGAGCATGGGCGTCCGGATCACGCCGGTCAATGGCCAGCCGGTCCACGCGAGTGACACCTATTACATGCAGGCGACCAGCGCCGAGACCAACGTGGCGAGTGTGGCCGCGTACCTCGGGTTGCCGGTGAAGGTGCTTACGACATTCGTGAAGGGGAGCCCGATCGCGCGGTTCATCAAGGACAACCTGGCGGCCCGGCACATGGTCTATGAGGGACCGGAGGTTGAACAGGGGGGGCCCTGGGGCTATCGGCATCAGTTCAATATCGCCGACAGCGGCTTCGGCTCGCGCGGCCCACGCGTCCATAACGACCGTGCCGGCGAAGTCGGACGTACGCTCAACGTCAAGGATTTCGACCTCGACCGGATTTTCGGCAAGGAAGGGGTCCAGATCGTCCATCTCTCCGGGCTAATCGGCGCGCTGTCGCCGGAAACGAGCAAGTTCTGCCTGGAGCTTGCCCGGGCGGCGAAAAAGCACGGCACGGTAATCTCATTCGACTTGAACTATCGGGCGTCGTTCTGGAAAGGCCGCGAAAAGGAACTGCACGACATCTTCGCGGAAATCGCAAGCGTCGCCGATATCCTTGTCGGCAACGAAGAGGATTTTCAGCTTTGCCTGGGCATCGAAGGGCCCGAGGAGGGGGGCAAGGATCTGGCCAAGAAGATCGAGAGCTTCAAGGGGATGATCGACCGCGTCAAGAAAGCGTATCCGAATGCCTCGGTGTTCGCCACGACGCTCCGCGAAGTGATCAGCGCCAATCGCCATCTGTGGGGCGCGATTATGGCCGCCGGCGATCAGTGGTATGTGGTCCAACCACGCGAGATTGGCGTGCTCGACCGGATCGGCGGCGGCGACGGCTTCGTGGGCGGCTTGCTCTATGCCAGCCTGCGCGGCTGGCAACCGGAACCGTGGATCCAGTTCGGCTGGGCAAGCGGCGCCTTGGCCACCACGCAATTGACCGACTACGCCCAGCCGGCCGATGAGGACCAGGTCTGGAGTATCTGGAAAGGCAACGCCCGGGTGCAGCGGTAATCCGTCTGCCGCCAGGGAGAGCTTGGCCGGAGTAGACCTCTCCGAGGTTGATGTGACCGGGGTGACACGTTTCGGCGTCACTCCGTGTTGCTTTAACGTATTGTCGTTGCAGGGGTTATTGCGGTTTCTCTCCCCGCAATTCTCTGATCGCCCCGAGCAATCGAGAAAAAAAGCGCGAATGCCTCTTGACGCCGCTAGCGGAGATGGTAGATTTAATCGAGAATGATTTATCGATAAGCCGATACTGATAATAACTTCCTCATTCTCGGAGCCGGCCATGGAACCCGACGCAGCTAAAGTCGCCCCGCTGCCCAGCGTTCGACGCCTGCCGGCCTATCTCCGCTTCTTGCAGACCCTCAAGGCCCACGGGCGCGATGTGGTCTCCTGCACCCACATCGCCGAGGAACTCGGCTTGGTCAGCACCCAGGTTCGCAAGGATCTGGCAGTCACCGGAATCGTCGGCAAGCCGAAGGTCGGCTACAGCGTCCCTGAATTGATCAGCGCCATCGAAGAATTCTTGGGCTGGAACAACACGACCGACGCCTTTCTGGTCGGGGCCGGGAGCCTCGGCAGCGCGCTGTTGGGCTACGGCGGCTTTCAGGAATACGGCTTGAACATCGTGGCCGCGTTTGATGTGGATCCGGCCAAGATCGGCTTGAGTATTCACGGCCGCGAAGTCTTTCCGCTGGAAAAGCTCCACGACCTAGCCTTGCGGATGCACGTACTGATCGGAATCCTCACGGTCCCGGCCACCGCGGCGCAGGATGTGGCCACCTACATGGTCCTTTCCGGCATCCGCGCGATCTGGAACTACACGCCGGTCAAGCTCGAAGTGCCCGAATCGGTTGTTGTGGAGGATGTCAAACTTGCTTCGAGCCTGGCAGTGCTCTCCAGTCGCCTGGCCGAACAATTGCGGAACGAACACGGCAAACGGCAAGCGGGCCAACAGCACGAACTCTCTTGATTGCGGAGTCCCCCAAGCCAGCCCGGGCCTTACGGCCAATTCACGACAACACGCATCTTCCTCGCCCTCAGATCGTCAGGCACGTGATGTCTGGTCCACTCCCCGGGGAGCGAGGAGCCTTAAGGAGCACGAACTGTGGAGCAAGAATTGAAGATACACCAGGAACCCGCCGCTGAACCGGCGTCGATGCGTACGCGTCAGTTCACCAAGGTCTGCGAGATCATCGACCAGCACGACCGCAACCCGGCCAAGTTGATCCCCATCCTCCAGGCCGTACAGGAGGAGTATCGTTACCTGCCCCAGGAAGTGTTGGCCTTTGTGGCCACCTCGCTCGGCCTGCCGCCGGCGCGGGTTTTTGGCGTGGCCACGTTCTATGCCCACTTTACGTTGAAGCCCAAAGGGAAATACACCGTTCGGCTATGCGATGGCACGGCCTGCCACGTGCGGGGCTCGATTGCAATCCTGGAAGCCCTCCACAAGCGGCTTGGGTTGGACGCGGTCAACAACACGACGCGGGACATGCTCTTCACCGTCGAGACGGTCTCCTGCCTGGGGGCCTGCGGTTTGGCCCCGGTCGTCGTGATCAACGATGAAGTCCATGGTCTGATGACCCCGGAAAAGGCCTTGGCAGTGGTCGACGAGATTTTGGCGAACGAAAAAGAAGGTGTGTGATGATCTCTCCGAATCCAATAGCCCTGAATCTCGATACGATTAGCAGCCAGTATGGCAAGGCGGCCCAGAAGGTTACCCGGCGCGTCGTGATCTGTGCCGGCACCGGCTGCATGGCCGGCGGATCGATGAACGTCTACAAGGCCTTCGTGGAAAAGATCGCTCAGGCGGGCCTGCCCGTCGTCACCGCATTGAAGTCCGAAGACGACGGGACGCACAACACCCTGCACGTATCCAAGAGCGGTTGCCAAGGTTTCTGCCAGATGGGCCCCCTGGTGGCTATCGAGCCCGACGGAATCCTCTACACCCGGGTGAGCGTTGCCGACGTCGACGAGATCGTCCAGACGTCGCTGGTGGGCACCGGGATCGTCGAACGGCTGTTATACGTGGACCCGGCCACGGGCCAACGTTGTCGAGGGCAAGGGGAGATTCCCTTCTACGTCAAGCAGCATCGCTCGGTGCTCAAGGCGTGCGGCCAGCTCGATCCGGAAGACATTCGTGAATACATCCATCATGGCGGCTACCGGGCGGCGATGCGGGCCTACCGCGAGATGACGCCCGCGGCGATTTGCGAAGAAATCGCGCACTCCGGCCTACGGGGCCGTGGCGGCGGCGGGTTTCCGACGGGGCGCAAGTGGGAACTGACCCGGCAGCAACCGGCCGGCAAGAAATACGTCATCTGCAACGGTGACGAAGGCGACCCCGGCGCGTTCATGGACCGCAGTGTGATGGAGGGGAATCCGCACAGTGTGGTGGAAGGGATGATGATCGCCGCCCGGGCGATCGGCGCCGATGAAGGCTACATCTACGTTCGGGCCGAGTATCCGCTGGCCGTGGCGAGGGTCCGCCGTGCGGTGAAGGATGCCGAGGAACTGGGCCTCTTGGGTGACAACGTTTTCGGCAGCGGCCAAAGCCTGCAGATCCACGTGATGGAAGGGGCCGGAGCATTCGTCTGCGGCGAAGAGACGGCGCTGATGCAGTCGGTCGAGGGGAAACGCGGCATGCCGCGTCCCAAACCTCCCTTCCCAGCCCAGAGCGGTCTGTGGGGCAAGCCCACGGTGATCAACAACGTTGAGACGTTAGCCACCGTGCCGCTGATTCTCAAGCAGGGTGTAGCCGAGTTCCGGGGGAGGGGCACGAAGAGCGCGCCCGTCACGACCCCCTTCGCCCTGCCGGGCCATGTGTCAAACACGGGTCTGAGCGAAGTCCCCTTCGGTACCACGCTCCGGCAAGTCGTGTTGGAAGTCGGCGGCGGCGTGATCGACAGCAAGGGCAAAGTGACCGGCGAGTGCTTCAAGGCCGTGCAGATCGGCGGCCCGTCGGGGGGGTGCCTGACCGAAGAACATTTGGACCTGCCGTTGGACTTCGACTCGCTCCAGGGTGTCGGCGCGATGGTCGGCTCCGGCGGACTGGTGGTGATGAACAAAGAGACCTGCATGGTCAGCGTGGCTCGGTTCTTCATGCAGTTCACGCAGAACGAATCGTGCGGCAAGTGCGTGCTTTGCCGCGAGGGGACCAAGCAGATGCTGGCCCTCTTGGACGACATCATCGAGGGGCGGGCCGACGAAACGACCTTGGAACTCTTGGAACAGGTGGCCAATGCGGTGCGCAAGGGGTCGCTCTGCGGGCTGGGCAAGACGGCGCCGAACCCGGTGCTCTCCACCTTGCGGAACTTCCGCGCGGAGGTCGAGGCCCACGTGTTCCAGAAGCGTTGTCCGGCCGGACAATGTAAGGCCCTGGCCCGGCCGGAAATCCTGGCCGAGGCCTGCAAGGGATGCGGGGTGTGCGTGAAGAAGTGCCCGGTGGGCGCCATCTCGGGCGAACGGAAGATGCCCCACACGATCGACGACACGAAGTGCATCAAGTGCGGGGCCTGCGCGGCGGCGTGCCGGTTCCATGCCATCGTGGGAGTGTGATCGCAACCGTCAAGAACCTTGAAAACAACAACCGCGTAGCGGCCGTGGCTTGCCCGGTGTTTGTCGGAAACCGCGGCCCAATATCCCGGCTTATGCCGGGCAATCCCGACCGCTACGCGTGACCGATCAATCGCTTGAGTGAAAAGGAACCGACCAATGGACGCCAAGCCGACTCTGACGATCGACCACCTTGTGGTCCCCATCGAAGGCGAACGCAATATCCTCGAACTGGCTCGCAAAGCGGGCATCGACATCCCCACCTTCTGCTACCATTCGCAACTGAGCATCTATGGCGCCTGCCGGCTCTGTCTGGTGGAGATCGAAGGACGGGGGATCGTCGCCAGTTGCTCGGTCGCCCCCGAGCCGGGCATGAAGATTCACACGCACACCGACGAAATCCGGCAGATGCGGCGCATCGCCCTGGAACTGATCCTGGCCAATCACGAACAGACCTGTCCGACCTGCTCGAAGAGCGCGTCGTGCGAACTGCAGCGACTTACGCGGCGACTGGGCGTGACCAAGGTTCGCTTCAAGCCGACCCACAAGCCGCTGCCGGTTGACACGTCTTCCCCGTCGTTGGTTCGCGATCCGAACAAGTGCATCCTCTGCGGCGACTGCGTGCGGGCCTGCGAAGAGATCCAAGGGATCGGGGCGATCGACTTCGCCTACCGCGGCGCGTCCTCGTGCGTGGTTCCGGCGTTTGGCAAAGACTTGGCCCAAGTGGAATGCGTCAACTGTGGCCTCTGTGCCTCGGTTTGCCCGACCGGGGCGTTAACGCCGAAGTTTGAGACCGACGAGGTCTGGCGAGCCCTGGAAGATCCCAAGAAGACGGTCGTGGCCCAGATCGCGCCTGCGGTCCGCGTGGCATTGGGCGAAGAGTTTGGCATGGAACCCGGGAGCATTGAGACGGGCCGGATCACGGCCGCGTTGAAGGCCCTCGGGTTCGACGCCGTCTACGACACGAGCTTTGCCGCCGATCTGACCGTGTTGGAGGAGGCCGAAGAGTTCATCGCCCGCAAGACGAAAGGCGAGAAGCTGCCGCAATTCACTTCCTGCTGCCCAGGTTGGGTGAAGTTTGCCGAGCAGTTCTGCCCCGACATGCTGCCGAAGCTCTCCTCCTGCAAGTCGCCGCAACAGATGTTCGGCTCGCTGGCCAAGGACATTTTGCCGAAGGAGTTGGGTGTAGCCGCGGAGGATCTGGTCGTTGTGTCGATCATGCCCTGCACGGCAAAGAAATATGAGGCCAAGCTGCCGAAGTTCCGCCACGACGGCCGGCCCGACGTGGATCATGTGTTGACCACTCAGGAACTGGCCCGGATGATCGAAGAAGCCGGCTTGCAGTTCAACGACCTGGAACCGCAATCGCTCGACCTGCCCTTGGGCTTCAAGACCGGGGCTGGCGTGATCTTTGGTACCAGCGGCGGCGTGACGGAGGCCGTGCTGCGCTACGCGGTGGAAAAGATCCAGGGCGTGCGGCTCGACGCCGTCGACTTCCAGGAAGTGCGCGGCGAAGAGGGAATCCGCGAAGCGACCCTCTCGGTCAACGGCCTTGACGTCCGTCTGGCTGTGGTCCATGGTCTGAAGAACGCCTCGACGCTCGTCGAACGGATCCGCAAGGGGGAAGCCAAGTACGACCTGATCGAGGTCATGGCCTGCCCGGGTGGGTGCATCGGCGGGGCCGGCCAGCCGGTGAGCCGCGACATGGAGGTCAAACGCAAACGTGCCAAGGGCCTTTACACGGCCGATAAGATGATGCAGCTTCACAAGTCGCAAGACAACCATTTCCTGGCTCAGTGCTACGAAGATCATCTGGAAGGCCAGATCGGCGGCCACACGGCCCACCGGCTCTTGCACACCACATATCAGAGCCGCCGCCGAATTCACGAGCAGCCGCTGACTGTGCTCGACAGCGGGCCGACGCAGAAGCTGCTTGTTTCGGTCTGTGTCGGCACAAGCTGCTTCGTACGGGGTTCGCAGGCGCTTTTGAAGTCGCTGGTGGAATACATCGAGAGCCGTGGGCTGGACGATGTCGTCGAAGTGCAGGCCACCTTCTGCTTCGAGCAGTGCGACCGTGGGCCGACCGTGCGGATCGGCGACCATATCCAGAATCGTTGCACCTTGGAGTTGGCCTGCCAATTGATCGACGCCCAACTGGCAGTGATCAACCAACGTGAGACGACAATCCCGTAACCAACGGAAGAAATACAGGACGGGCCGCGTTTGCGTGGCCCGTCGTATAGGACCGAACGCAACCGCATCGAGAACGTATGGCGTGGCGTTTCGAAGACTGGCGTGCTACCACCACTCCGACCTGTCGCCACCTGCGAAACGTCACGCCATGCGTTCCCGATGCCCATTTTTTGACGCGAACGTCATTTGGCCGGCGTGTTAGCTCGCTGTGGAAAAACGCGGCAAGCAAGCTTTTGCCGGCGAAATGAGGTATGCCGCGAGTGATTGCGGCTTTCCCTTCCCATCAGGAGTGAGCCATGGCCGCTGGTGACCTCCCTCGTCAAGTTGTCTTTACGAACAAAGCGCAGTGCCGCGACTGCTACCGATGCGTGCGTGTCTGCCCGGTCAAGGCGATTCGGATGCACGAAGGCCAAGCCGCCGTGGTCGAGGAGCGGTGCATCAGTTGCGGGACCTGTGTGCGTGAATGCCCGCAGCACGCTAAGTCGTTCCGCAACGATGTGGACCGAAGTGTCCGGCTGTTTGCCGACGGGGCCAAGGTGGCGGCGAGCATCGCCCCCTCGTTCGCTTCCGTGTTCACCACCTGGCAGCAGCGACGGCTCCCTTCGGCCCTGCGTCGGTTGGGATTTTCCTACGTTGGGGAAACAGCGATCGGCGCGTATCAGGTGGCTTGCCAGACGGTGGTAGCGGCCGGTACCCGGCCGGAATATTCGATGATCTGTACGGCTTGTCCGGCCGTGGTGCGTTACGTGGAACTCTATCGGCCCGAACTGGTTCCAAACCTTGCCCCGGTCGTCTCGCCGATGGTGGCTCATGCCAAGCATATCCGCAAGGAATTGGGCCGGGACGTGAAAGTCGTGTTCATCGGTCCCTGTGTGGCGAAGAAGGCCGAGGCGGAACGGCCCGAGCACGATGGTCTGGTCGACGCGGTGCTCACGTTCGACGAACTGGTTGAGTGGTTCCAACGGGAAGGGATCGAGCTGTCGGCCTGCGAAGAGAGCAGTTTTGACGAAGAGCCCGAGGGGGACGCCCGGCTGTTCCCTTTGGAAGGCGGCTGCGTGCGTACGGCCGGCTGGACGACGGACCTGTTGGCCGGCGACGTGATCGTGGCGAGCGGCTTTGAAGAGGTTTGCACGGCCTTCGACGGCCTGGGCGAAGCCGGCGCGCCGCGTGTCGTCGAGCCGCTTTTCTGCCCCCAAGGCTGCATCAACGGTCCGGCGATGGGCGGTGCACGGAATGTGTTCGTGCGGCGTAGCGACGTGCTGGAATACGCGGCCAGCCGTCCGGTCCGGCCGCCCGGCCCCGGCCGTTATCCCCAGTTGACGACCCGTTTCCGCGTCCGCTTAGACAAGGACGCCGAGGTTACCGAGGATCAGATACGCCGTGTGCTGGAGATGACCGGCAAGGCCCGGGAAGAAGACCAACTCAACTGCGGGGCCTGCGGCTACGCCAGTTGCCGCGAGAAGGCGATCGCCGTAATCCGCGGGTTGGCTGAGCCGGAGATGTGCATTCCCCATATGAAACGCTTGGCCGAGCAGCGTGTGGACCGGATCATTGAGACGAGCCCCAACGGGATCGTGATCCTCGACGAACATTTGCGGATTCTTAGCATGAATCCCGCGTTCCGCCGGTTCTTCATGTCGTCCGACGCGATCTGCGGTCAGCCGATCTCCTGCCTGATGGACCCGGAGCCGTTCGAACGGCTTGCCTCCGGGCAGGAGACGATGATCGACATGACCGTGGAGCACAAGCGGTACAACTTGATCTGTCACCAGATCATGTATCCACTGCGTGAGGAACATCAGTATGTCGGGATCTTCGTCAACATTACCAACAGCAGCGCCAACCAAGAGAAGCTCGCCAACCTTCGCTCGCAAACGATCCTCCAGGCCCGAGAACTCTTGCAGCACCAGCTCCAGATGGCCGAGCAGATCGCCCGCTACCTCGGCGAGAGCACAGCCCGCGGTGAAGACCTGGTCGAGAAGCTCATGCTTCTCGCCGAGGAGGACGCTGAGGGGGGAGACGCGAAGAGGGGACAATGGTTACGGGATATGTACACGTCGAAGTAGAAGTGGCGCAAAGCTCCAAGAAGTGCGATGCGCCCTGCGGCGACGTGGTCGCCTGTGAGCGCAACGCCGCCGCCACGACGCTCATCTGCGCCGACGGAATCGGCTCGGGCATCCGAGCGCATATTGCCGCCGAGATGTGCGCCAGCCGGTTGGTGCACCTAATGCGCCTAGGGCACTCCTTGCGCAAGGCCTTTGCCTCGGTAGCCCGTACAATGCAGGATGCCCGCGACCCATCGCGGCCGTTTGCCGCCTTCAGCGTGGCGAGGATTCTCAACGACGGCATGACTACCGTACTCACCTACGATGCGCCCACGTCGGTGTTGATCAGCCGCCACCATGCTGCCGCCTTGCCGCAAACAGCCGTCGAGCTAGGCGGCGTGCTGGTGCAAGAGTCGAACTGCTATCTGGAGCCGGGGGATGCGGTGCTCTTGATGAGCGACGGGATTACGCAAGCCGGGCTCGGCAGCGGCCTCACCCTGGGCTGGCAGACCGAAGGCGTCGTGCGTTATATTAACGACCGGCTAGCCGACGGGCTGTTGCCCAAGGAAGTCGCCCCGGCCGTCCACCGCGAGGCCGTACGGCTTTGGACGTGTGATCCGCAAGCGCGCAGGCGCCGGCCAGGACCGTCGAGCCATCTCGGCTTTAGTCCCTCGCCCCCCCGGCGGGTCCCCACGGCCGGCGACGACTGCACGGTAATCATGGGGCTCTGCCGCCGGGGACATATCGTCAACATCCTCACCGGCCCCCCGGCGAAAAAGGCCGACGACGTGGCGGTGGTTCGTCGCTTCATGCAAATGGAGGGGCTCAAGTTCGTCTGCGGCGGGACCACGGCCGAACTGGTCGCCCATGCCCTGAAACAGACGGTGATAGTCGAACAGGACTGCAAGAGCCTAATCGCCCCGCCCCGCTACGAGATCGCGGGGGTCGACCTGGTAACCGAAGGAGCGGTGACACTCAACCAGGTCTACAATCTGCTGGATGAAGACATTCGCCGGCTGACCGAAGACAGCGGAGTCACTGAGCTTTGCGCCCTGCTCCAAGTGGCCGACCGGGTCAATTTTTTCGTCGGGGGAGCCCGTAATATCGCTACCAACGACATCAGCTTCCGCCAACGGGGTATCCTTAACCGTCACCAGGTTATCCCACTCATCGCCGAAAAGCTGCGTGCAGCGGGCAAACTGGTGGTTATTGAGAATGTCTAGCGCCGACTTGGCCCGTGGCAGGCTGCGTTGACACATCTTTTCTGGGGGTTAGGATGGAAAGGGGAGCTGGATGAGCGGTGGATTGCTCAGTCGTGGCCCGCGTCTCTTATCACCCTGATGGGGTTTGACGAACAAGACCTGGTATGGAACGCCCTCTGTGGCGTTCCAGGAAGTGGAAACGACGGAAGGCCACAAAGGGCGTTCCCTGCAGAATCAACTACCAGTATTGTTCGTCAAAACGTCCCGTTTTCCTTGGAAGAGAGAGTTGTGGGGATTGCCTTGTCCGGAGGCTGTCCAGTCGATTCGCAAAGCAGAGTAAACAAATATGGCAAAGCGGCGTTCCAAGCGGCTGAACCTGAAAGTGGCCCTCCTGCTGCCGATCGTTCTCGCGATTCTCGCCGGCGCGGTCTATGGCCTGCACGAGTATCAGGTCGGCCGTACCGCCCGCAAAATGCTTAATCGGGCCAAACAGGCCGAAGCCGATGGCAAGCTCGACGACGCCATCCACTATTACGAGTACTACCTGCGCTACGACCCGAAGCAGGATGAGGTCTTCACCACGTTGGCCCTTCTATTGGCCACGCAAGCCGAAAAGACGACCAATCGCCGTACGGTGGCCAACGCCTACCAACGGCTCGAAGCGGCGGCCATTCGCGCGCCGGACAATCTCGACGTGATTCGCCGTCTGGCCGATCTCAGCCTGCGCACGGGCCAGTACCAGACGGCCACCGAACACCTGCGCCGCTTAATCAAACAGTTTCCCAAAGAAGCCGCACTGGTTGTCAAGCTAGGACGCTGCCAGATCGCCAGCGAGCATTATCGCGACGCCACAGCCTCGTTCCAGGCGGCCATTGCCCAGGATCCCAGCCAGATCGAAGCTTACGTCATCTTGGCGTCGCTTTTGCGGGAAAAACTCGACGACCGCGACGGCGCCGATGCGATCATGAACCAGATGGTCATGGCGAATCCCGCCTCGCCGCAAGCCTACATCGAGCGGGCTCGCTACTGGAAGGTCGCCGCAAAATCCCAAGAAGCCGAGGCCGACCTGGCCACCGCCTTGGAGAAGGGGCCCAACGATCGCCAAGTCTTGCTGACCGCCGCCCAGTTTGCCCTCGACGCACGCGACGCCGACAAGGCCAAGGAATATCTCCAAAAGGCCGACCGCCTTTTTCCCAATGATACGGAGCTCCAACTGGCGATGGCCGAGTTGTATCGCGTGCAGAACGATACGACGAACTACCGCAAGTATCAAGAGCAAGCCCTGGCCAAGTCGAATGATCCGTTGGCTCTGGCTCAAATGGCCGAGGCGCAACTGGCCACCAAGGACCTCGAAGCTGTGCGTGCCACGATGGCCCGCATGAAGCAGGCCGGTTACTCTCCCGAATTCCGCGACTACATCGAGGCTCGTATCCTGATAGTGGAAGGAAAGTTCCGGGAAGCGGCCACGCTGTTGGAACGTCTGCGTCCCCGGTTTGCCAGCGCATCCCAAATGGCCCTCCAGATCGACCTGCAGCTAGGCGCCTGCTATGAACAGTTGCGGCTTCCGGCGCAGCAATTGGAGGCTTTCCAACGTGCACTGACCGCCGAGCCCTCGTCGCGTGTGGCACGGATCGGCTATGCGTCGGCCCTCTTGCGCACCGGCAAGGCGATGCAAGCGTTGGCGGAGTATCGCAAGCTGGAACAAGCAATGGGTACCGAAGAGTTTCTCAAGGTGCCCGGCCTGCGCAACGCGCTGTTCCAGTTGCTCTTGATTCGGAATGCCCAGCTTCCCAAAGACAAACGCAACTGGGAGGAGGCCGAAACATTGCTGGCCAAGGCCGACCAAGCTGGTCACCTCACGCCGGCCGAACGTACACTCCGGCAGGCCGAACTGGCAGCCCATAAAGGACAACTCCAGCAGGCCAAGGAACTGCTCACCGCCGCACAGAAAGAGAATCCCAAGGAGCTCAGCTTGTGGACGACCTTGGCTAATGTGACGACGGCCGCCGAAGGCCCCCAGGCGGCCCTGGCCGTGCTTGACGCCGCCGGCAAAGCCGCCGGTAACAGCATGCTCCTGGAATTGATGCGGGTCAACCTGGCCGTCCGTCTGGGAGGCCAGAAAGGCAAACCGGTCCTTGCCGCCGTGGAATCGCGGGCCGTCCAGCTTCCTGAAGCTGAACGGCCTGTGGTCTGGCAGGCCTTGGGGGCGAGCTATTATCGGCTGCTAGACCGTACGAAGACCAAGGAGATGTGGACCAAGTTGGCGGCCGCGAGGCCCACGGATGTATCTGTCCGCCTGACACTCTTCGATCTGGCCCGCGAAGCCAACGATGAGACGGGAATGGGCGAGGCGGCCGAAGCGATCAAGAAGCTGCTGGGCCCGCGGAGCGCCGAATCGTATTACTGCGAAATCTCGCGTCTGGTCTGGCAGGTACAGCACCAAAAGGCGAAGGTGGCCGTACTCGAAGGAGCACGCAAGCAGCTCACGACGGCCCTGGAGTTGCGGCCCACCTGGCACGAACTCCCACGGCTGGAAGCCGAGATCGCCATGCTGGAGAATCGCCTCGACGACGCCATTGTCTCGTTCCAGCGGGCCAATGAACTCGGCAAGTTGAGCCCCGTTTATCTCGGCCAATTGGCCCGACTTTTGTTCAGTCGGGGACGCTACAGCGAAGCCAAACTGGTCCTCGATCAGCTTAGCCCCGAGGAAACCTCGCCCACACTGGAAAAGATCGAGGCCGAGGTAGTCCAGCGGCTCGGCCAGACCGAGGAGGCGCTCAAGCTGGCCGCCGAAAGCGTGGCCGACTCGACCAAGGCCGTCGACTTCTTGTGGTACGGCCAATTGCTTGCCCGCGCCGACAAATCCGACGAAGCCGTCAAGGCGTTCCGCCGCGCGTTGGAACTTGATCCCAAGCTCCCCGAGGCCTATTTGGCGCTAGTGGGGCTTTTGGTAAAGACGAATCACGCATCGGACGCCGAGAAGCTGCTCTCCCAGGCACAGTCGAACCTGCCCGACGATCGCAAGCCGCTGGTTTTAGCCGAATGCTATCGACTTCTCGGGCAAACCAATCGTGCGGAGCAGTCGTACCAGAGCGCGTTGGCGAAGGAACCAGACAATCTGGCTCTCCTGCGGTTAATCGCCGAGTTCTACGTGCGCACCGGACGCACCGATGCGGCGAAAAAGAGCCTGGAGCAGCTTATGAAGGTAGCCCAGCGTGATCCGCAAGCGAACGAGGAGACGTTGTTTTGGGGACGGCGGCTGCTGGCCCAGGTCTTGGCCCAAAGCGGCGAATATGCGCAGTTGCAGCAGGCCCTGGCCTTGTTGAAAGAGAACACCACGCAAGGAAAGCTCGCTCCCCAGGATTTGCGGATTCAGGCGTTGATCTTGGCTCGCAGCAACGACCGCCAAGCCCGCTTGCAGGCGGTTTCCCTCTTGGAGGCCGCACAGTCGAGCGAAACGCCTCTGACCGCCGAGGAGCGGTTTATCCTGGCCCAACTCTACGACAAGGAAAACCGCTGGCACGAGTGCCGCGAGCTGATGCTGGAGTTGTTGACCGAGCATCCGAAAGAAACCCTCTATCTGGTGCAGTATATCCAGATGCTCACGGCCCACGACGCCTCGGCCGGCGAATTGGAGCTTTGGGTGAAGCGGCTCGAAGAGAACGATCCGGAGTCGGCCGTGACGAAGGTGACCAAGGCCCGGCTGTTGGCCAAGGCCGGCAAGAGTGACGAAGCCACACGTCTGCTGGAATCGCTGATTCCCCGCCCGACGCCCTTGGACAAAGTGGCCTACCTTCGGGACGTGGCGCTGCTGCTGGAAGAGATCAAGCAGGAGGAACCGGCTCGGAAGCTGTTGGTCGAGTTTGCCGAAAAGCATCCAGGCGGAAGCCTGGCACTGGCGGCCTTCCTCGGTCGCCACGGTCGGGCCCAAGAAGCTTTGGACCAATGTGAGATTGCGCTGAAGGAGATGCCGTTGGCCACGGTCCTCCCCACGGCGGTCAACGTGCTGCGAAGCCAGGGCGACAAGGCCCGGCCGGAGGATTTCCGCCGCGTCGAGACCTGGTTCGAAAGGGCCCTCAAGGACAAGACCGATTCCAAAGCGGTCCAGTTGCAGCTGGCCTCCCTCCGTGATCTTCAAGACCGCTACGACGAGCTGATCCAGATCTACCGCGACTTCCTCAAACGGGAAGACGTTTCGGATCGCGAACGGGCGGTGGTCTGGAACAACTTGGCCTACGTGCTAGCCGGTAGCGGCACGAAGCTGCCCGAAGCGAAGCAGTTGATCGACCAGGCGATCGGCATTGCCGGTCCAACTCCCGAGATGCTCGATACCCGCGGCTTGGTGGCCTTAGCTAGTGGCAAGCCTCAAGAGGCGGCGGCCGACTTCCGCCAGTCGCTTGCCGACAGGCCTTCAGGGCTCAAACAGTTCCACTTGGCCCTGGCCCTGCTGGCCTCCGGCGATCGTACCGCCGCCCAGAACGCCTTGAAGGCGGCCCACGACACCCACCGATTGGTCCTCGACGAGGTGCCCAAGCTGGAACGGGATAAATATCGTAAGCTTGTGGAGAGTCTGAAGGAAGAAGGAGGAAAGACGAAATCCAAATGACGAAGGAATGACGAATATCGAAGCACGAAGAATCCTCCGGCTTGTTTGGTCGCCCCCTTCGTGCTTCGTCCTTGGGATGTCCTTCGTCATGGGTGCTTCGACATTCGTCATTCCTTTGACCTTTCCCATTTCTACCGACCAACACGGTACGAGAACCCCATGGCCAACGACACCAATTGGAAACAGTTCTTCCTCACTTGGGCTCCGGAACTGCCGCGGCGTGGCATCTTGGTGACCACGTTTGGCGAGCAGCTTCCCTTCTCCAATTTCCTGACCAGTGAGGCGATGCTCTTTTTGGAACGTACGAACCCCGACTCCCTGGGCGCCCGGGCGATGCTGCTGCCCTACGATGCGATTGCTGCCGTCAAAATGACCGAGGTCGTCAAAGCCAAGACGCTGCGTGAGGCCGGCTTCAGCGGTCCGATGCCCAAGACGTGACGCTTGACATGCCCCTTGCTTCGCCATATATAGCAACATTGGGGGCGGTCGTGCGTTGGCTGCTCCCTGCGGGCGAAGAGATGCTGCGAAGGGGGGGGTATATGGCTGAGCTGTTGGATCCGTACTATCAGTGGTTGGGGATTCCACCGAAGGATCAACCGCCCCATCACTACCGGCTGCTGGGGCTGGAATTGTTCGAGGCCAATCCAGCAGTCATTGAAAATGCGGCCGATCAACGCATGGCCCATGTGCGCACCTTTCAGATTGGCCGGCATGCCGAATGGTCGCAGCGAATTCTCAACGAGCTGGCGGCGGCGAAGATCTGTCTGCTCAATCCGGAAAAAAAGGCGGCCTACGATCATGCCCTGCAGCAATTGCTGGCCGCGTCCCTCCCCGTGGCGAGTCCTGTGACGACTCCGGCTGCAAGTCCTGTGGCGAGCCCCGTGCCGGTCGTCGTCACAACGTCCGACTTGCTCGCCGAGCGTCTGGTGGTCCGGCGCCGCCGCTCGTCCTGGCTGGTCGCTTTAGGCATCACCATCCTGGTGGTCTGTTGCGGCGTGGCCCTTGCTCTGATGATGAGTCAAGACAGTCCCCAGGCACATCGCCCCAAGGCAAAACCTCGCCGTCCGGTGATCGACGAAACGGTAGACACTCCTACGCAGTCTGACGCCGAATCACAAACCTCACCAGTTGCGCGCAACACCGAGACGGTGGGAGAGAGTCTGTCACCCGACCGTCAGGACTCATTTCCGACCAGCCGGATGAGGCGACTTCAGACACAGGCAAAACTGCCGGCAGAGCCGTTGACGAATCCGGAGGAGCCCACGGAGTCTCAAAGCGTCCCGTCAACATCCCCGCCCGGCGACATGAGACCACCGGAGGTTGTGGACGTCTCACCTGTCTTACCCGCCTCGCCCCGAACGCCCCCACTGTCTGTGGGAATGGGCGAACAAACGCCGAAGGCGGCGCTGGCCCGGGGGTTGAAGTGGCTGGCGGCCAACCAGCACCCGGACGGAAGCTGGTCATTCCAAACAGAGCCGAACCCCGGGTGCTCTCCACAGACGATGGCGGCCACGGCCATGGCCTTGTTGCCGTTTCTCCGTACCGACAACACCCACGAAACGGGAGAATATCGCAAACAGGTCGGGCGGGGCTTGGAGTACCTTTGCACCCGGGGGCAACTGCGGCCGGCCGGGATGGATCTGCGCGGTAGTAATGTGGAATACGGGATGTACGCCCAAGCGCTGGCTACGATTGCCCTCTGTCAGGCTTACCTCCAAACCAAAGACCGGAAGTTGCGTAACCACGCCCAACTGGCCGTCAACTTCATCGTCGAAGCCCAAGATCCCAAGGGGGGCGGATGGCGCTATGAGCCGCGTCAACGCGGCGATACCTCGGTCCTTGGCTGGCAGATGACCGCCCTGGCTTCGGCCCGTGAGGCCAAACTCAAAGTCCCTCAGGTGACGCTCGCCCGGGCAGCCCTCTATCTCAACTCAGTGCAATCGGAGAACGGCCGGGCCTACGGCTACGAGGCCCCAGGCCGCGGTACCCCGGCAATGACGGCCATCGGACTGCTTTCCCGTGCCTGGCTCGGCTGGGATCGCAACACCCCAGCCTTGCGCGATGGCGTCCAAGCCATCGTCGCCCAAGGCCCGTCCGACGACGTTTACTTCAACTTCTACGCTACGCGTTTGCTCGCGATCTGGGGGCAGGCGGCAAACGCATCCCCCGAAGATCGGCAACAATGGATTGCCTGGAAAGAGCAACTCCAGCCCCGGATTCTCAATTCCCAAGAACTCACAGGCAACGCAGAAGGGAGCTGGTTCATGGGGAGTGGCTTGGTCAACAAGTACGCCGGACGCCTGGGGGTGACTTCGCTGACGTTGATCATTCTGACCTTAACGGCTGCGGACTAAGAGTCCTCGCCAGCGTCCTCAGGGGGTAACCAGTAACGGACGCTGCAGAACGCCCTCGGTGGCGTTCCGGGCGATGGAGACGACGGACCACCAGGGAGGGCGTTTCCTACAAATTCGCGTTTCCTACCGGTTCTTTTCGACAGACCTCATCGGGGTGGCCGTAAATCGCCATCTCCTTCCCCCCGCCTGTCGATGTTCACTTTATGAAACAGTTCATCGGGCGGCATGTTCCGCTCTCTACACAGTAGGACAGGACCGGCCAGGACCGTCGCCTGTCGGCATTTCTCCGATGTGTATGGCAGCAAAGGTGTTACGACGAAGACCTAACCTCCTCGCCGCTTTTGCACCGACTTGGCGCAGTTTGTGCTTACCTAGACTATCGCATCGATTGTATCGAGAGTTATCGTTCCGTCTTTGGGATAAGCACCATGAAGAGTCTGCGTCACACGAGGAGTCGAATCGGTCGCCATCGCGGGATCCTCACGTTTGAGTGGATTCTGTTGATTTCGCTGTTGGTGATCGGGATTATCGGCGGGCTCTCGGCGATCCGCAATTCGCTACTTAGTGAACTGAACGATCTGGATGAGTGCATCCAGCAGCTAAACACGAGCGGCTCCAAGACGAAGACCACAAGTGCCTTGGAGGCTGAGTCCCTGCTGAACACGGGGGGGGCCTGGTGGGAAAGAACGTCGGAGAATTGACTTCCAGGACGTCTTTTCGACCGTTTTTGCCGAACACAACGATTTCGCATCTCACGCCATCGGGCCGGAATAGCAATCCTTCTTGGCAATTCCGGCCCGCTCCATTTCTTGTGCTATATTCATATATGAAGCTTTCCGGATTGGTCGCCTCCTCCAGAGTGAAGGTGGCGAACGGAAGGGGCATTTCAGCATTTCTGCCGAACGTATTCGGCCAGCGGCACTCGCCCCGTGCCGGTTTTTCTGTACGCCTGAGAAAGGGAGGAATTCGTGGCTAAGTCAGACGACACCCCAGAACAAGTCCAGAACGCCGCCCCGGAAGGACAGGAGGCCCAGCCGCAGGCTCAGCAGCCGCAGCGGATGCAAGTCCAGATCGACGACTCGAAGGCCATTGCTTGCTACGCCAATTTCTGCCGCGTGACAGGCACCCCGGAAGAGTTGATTATCGACTTCGGGCTCAACCCACAACCGGTCGGCGTGCCGACGCAACCGATCCCGGTCACCCAGCGGATCATCACCAATTTCTACACCGCCAAGCGCATGCTGCACGCCCTGCAATTGACCGTGCAGCGTCACGAGGCGACCTTCGGCGTGCTGGAGATCGACGTGCAGCGTCGCGTCCGTCCTGGCCTGATGGCCCAGCAGCCCCGCCCCGCCCAGTAAGGCGTGGCCAATCTTTGACCGATCCGTGCCTGGAAGAGCCTTGGAGCTCTCCCAGGCACGCTTGCTTTCTTGAGGCGTCCACGATGCGTACGATTTACCTGGACTACAACGCCACGACACCGATCGCTCGGCCCGTCCAGGAAGCCATGCTTCCGTTTCTGACCGAACATTTCGGTAATCCGTCCAGCCTTCACGCCCTGGGCCGCGCAGCACACGAAGCTGTGCAGGACGCCCGGGTGCGGCTGGCCCAACTGTTGGGCGCTGATCGCGATGAGATCATCTTCACCTCGGGAGGTACGGAAAGCAATAATCTGGCGATCGTCGGTACCTTGTTCCACAACGCACCGGCTGCGAGCGGGCATCTGGTGATCTCGGCCTTGGAACACGCCTCGGTCGCGGCCCCCGCCCGTTTCCTCGAATCGCTCGGCTACGACCTGACCGTCGTCGGCTGCAATCGCCAGGGCGTGGTCGAACCGGCCGCAGTCGAGGCGGCCCTGCGGCCTACGACCGTTCTGGTCAGCATCATGCACGCCAATCACGAGTTGGGCACGCTGCAACCGATTCGCGACATCGCCCGAATCTGCCGTGCTCGCCGGGTACTTCTCCACACTGACGCGGCGCAGACAGTAGGCAAGATCCCCACGCGGGTGCAGGAGTTGGGCGTTGATTTGCTCAGTGTGGCCGGACATAAGATGTACGCCCCCAAGGGCATCGGCGCACTTTACGTTCGCCGGGGAACGGGGCTGAAGCCGATTCTCCATGGCGCAGGTCACGAAGGCGGGTTGCGTTCGGGCACGGAAAACGTCCCTCACATTGTCGCGCTTGGACAGGCCGCCAGCACAGCCGCGGCAAACCTTGACGAAGTGGCCGAGCGTTTGGCCTCCTTGCGTGACCGCCTCGAACAACTCCTCGCTGAAGGCCTCGGCCCTGAGATGAGTGTCAACGGACAGCAGGTTCCACGCCTGCCCAACACGCTGTCGGTCAACTTTCCCGGCGTCAATGGGCGCGAACTTTTACGGCGGATTCCCGAACTGTGTGCCACCACCAGTGCGGCCTGCCATAGTCACGAAAGCCAAACGTCGCCCACGCTAACCGCGATCGGCCTTGCCCCTTCGATCGCGCAAGGCACCGTGCGTCTGAGCGTCGGTTGGCCCACGACCGAAGAAGAGATTGATCGGGCTGCCAGTCTGCTCCTGGCCGCCTGGGAAGCGATGCGGTGAAACACGACCAGACGAGGCCCCACGTACTCATCGGCGACTTTCGCTACTCGACTGGTGGACTATCGTCATCGGACCAATGCCCTTGAGACAACCCCGTAGTGTGATTCCGCTTCCTGAGAGAAGCTGGTATCTTGAATGTGTGTAGATTGATGGTGGATGGCCAGGAACTGGTCAACAGCATGCAAAGGGGGCTTCCCATCATGGCACGCCATATCACCTTGCCACCCGAACAACCACCCACCGCGGATGGCATCAAGGCCGGTGGCTGGTGGCACACGACCGACGAGGGCGGCCGCATCGTCTGCGATCTCTGTCCACGAGGCTGTGTGCTCGGCGAAGGATCGCGAGGTTTCTGCTTCGTGCGTCAGAATCGCGGTGGTCAGATGGTCTCGACCACCTACGGGCGCAGCACCGGTTTCTGTGTCGATCCGATCGAGAAAAAACCGCTCAATCACTTCTATCCCGGCTCCTCGGTCCTCTCGTTCGGCACGGCCGGCTGCAACCTGGGCTGCAAGTTCTGCCAGAACTGGTCGATTTCCAAGTCGCGTGAAATCGATTCGCTCAGCGAGCAGGCTGATCCCGAAGCAATCGCCGAAGCGGCCCGAGAGCTCCAGTGCCGGAGCGTGGCCTTTACCTACAACGATCCGATCATCTGGGCCGAATATGCCCTCGACACGGCCCGAGCCTGCCATGTTGTAGGCGTCAAAACGGTGGCGGTCACCAACGGGTATATCACTGCTGCGGCCCGAGAACCGTTCTTTGAGGTGATGGATGCGGCCAACGTCGACCTCAAGGCGTTTTCCGAAGACTTCTATTGGAAGCTCACCGGCGGACATCTCGAACCGGTCAAGGCTACGCTCCGCTGGCTCGTGCGGGAAACGAACGTCTGGGTCGAGATCACCAATCTGCTCATCCCCCGCGAGAACGACTCGACCGACGAACTCCAGCGGATGTGTGCCTGGATCGCCGAAGAACTGAGTCCCGACGTGCCGGTTCACTTCACGGCCTTCCATCCCGCCTTCCGCATGCTCGACCACGAGCCTACGCCGCTGGAGACACTTGCCAAGGCCCATGAGATCGCACGCCAGGCCGGGTTGAGGTATCCTTACACGGGCAACGTACTGGACAACCGGCGGCAGAGCACCTACTGCCCCGGCTGTGGAGGCGTGCTGATTGAACGCGACGGGTACGAACTGAACGTCTACAATCTGCAGCAAAACCGTTGCCGCCACTGCGACACGCGAATCGCCGGGCGCTTTGACCAAGGGCCGGGCGATTGGGGCTCGCGGCGTCTGCCGGTTCGCATCGCCGCGTATGCCCACCCCAAACCGACGAACCCTGAAAAGGAGTCCCGGATGGAACCCGAACAGGTCCTGCCAACACCGCCGCAAACCGCCACCGAGTCTCCCGCGTTGAACCAGGACCAAGAGCGTGTAGTCTTCCAGGCGGCCGGACGACGTGTGGCTGCTGCCGTCGGGGTGCAGCCGGCCGAGCGGCTCGACGACGTTTTGGCCGAGGTTGCCCAGAGGCCCGTGCTGGGCGTCTTTGTGAGTCTCAAGCGAGCTGGCCAGTTGCGATCCTGCTGCGGGTTCTTGGGTCAGTCGGTTCCCCTCCATCAAGCCCTGGATCGCGCGGCCGTGCGCGCCGCCAAAGACGATCCCCGCTTTCCGCCGATCGCGCCCAATGAACTGGAACAGCTTGACATGGAGGTTTGGCTCCTCTGGGGCCAGACGCCAATCACCGCCACCGGCGACGACCGGGTCCGGGCGGTAGTGATCGGCCGCCATGGCCTTCAGATCCAGCGCGGCACAGCGAGAGGGCTGCTCTTACCCGGCGTGGCCGTGGAACACCGACTCGATGCTCGCGAGTTCCTCGAACAAGTCTGCCGCAAGGCCGGCTTGCCACGCGATGCCTGGCGTCAGGACGACACCCAACTCTGGACCTTCGAGGGCTATGCGATTCACGGGCCGCTGCGCGGATGTCTATCGCGCGACGAGCAGCCGGCAGCCCCCGCCGGACCAACCCATGCCGACGTGGCTCAGCTCGCCAGTTTCTGCCAGCAAAACTTGGTGGCCCTGGCCATCGGTGCCACGCCGAGTTTCTATCTCCCCGGTGCCTACGACGGCCACGTCAACGGCCTGGTGCTCACCGTTCATCTGCCAGGTACGACGCATGCCATCGAGTCAAGCCATGTGTCGCTCCAGTCGGAGATGCCCGTCCAGTCGACTCTCCTCAATCTGGTTCGGGCCGTCGCCGAGACGCTCCAGGCAAACCGGATCAGCGTCAACACAATTCAAGACGTGACCGTAGGCCTGAGCATCTTCAGCAGGCCAAGACTGCAAGGCACGTTGGCCAAGCCGGAACTGGCCGGGTTTGATTCCCGACGCCATGCAATCCTCGTAACCGATCACTCGAAGTGGGCTTTGGTCTACGACCCTCACAAATCGCCCACGGAACTCCTTGCCGACGCGTTCGGCTTGACCCGGCTGCCACACGGGGCCAACGGCACCGTGGCCAGCATGGCCGTCCTCTCGACCGAGCCGCGGGTCGCCGTGACCAACGTGGCACGTTCGCAACCCGGCGCTGCGGTGCGCCCGTCGGCAGTGGCCGGACGGTTCTACCCGGGGAGGGTCCACGAACTGGAGCAGACGCTCGACGAACTGCTCCCCGCCGTGCGGCAGCCGGAACCTTGGGCCGGAGCCATGGTGCTGCATGCCGGCTGGATGTATTCCGGGCGCGTGGCGGCCAGCGTCTTGCAGCGGTTGCGTTTCCCTTCGCGGACGATCATCTTCGCCGCAAAACACCGTCGTGAAGGGGCCGATTGGGCTGTCGCACCGCATCGCACCTGGGCGTTGCCGGGGCGGAGCCTGGAATCCGACCCCGAACTGGCCCAACAATTGGCCGCCGCAGTCACCGGTCTGGAACTCGACGCCGCGTCGCATGCACAAGAACATTCCATCGAGGTGCAGTTGCCATTCATTGCACGTCTGGCCCCGGAGACCCGCGTGGTCGGCGTGGTCCTCCACGGCGGCGATTTATTCCTGCTCCAACGGTTTGCCGACCAACTGGCCGGCCTGTTGAGCACGCTGCCGGAACGTCCGCTGTTGCTCATCTCGACCGATATGAACCACTACGCCAGCGATGCGGAGACTCGCCGGATTGATCGCCTCGCGTTGGACGCCATTGAGGCCCTCAATCCCGCTCGGCTGTTCAAGACCGTCGTCGACCACCGCATCAGCATGTGCGGTATGGTTCCGGCCGTGGTGGTCATGGAAACGCTCCGCCGTCTCGGCGCCTTGAACCGCGCCGAACGCGTCGCCTACGCCACCAGTGCCGACGCCTCCGGCGACAAGAGCCAGTGTGTTGGCTATGCCGGGTTTCTGTTTGCCTAGGGTCGTGAAGTGTTCCGCTGGCGCAGGGCTTCGTAGAACAGGACGGCGGCGGTGGCAGACACGTTGAGGCTGTCGGCCGTGCCAAGCATGGGAAGGCGGATGGCTTGGATGTCGGCACCCTGCCAGGCGTCGGTCAGCCCTTCGGCTTCACTGCCGAGGACAATCGCCGCAGGCTGGCGGTAATCGACCTCGGTGTAGGGCACGGAGCCATCCACCCGGGCGGCATAGATCGCCAGCTTGTGGCGGCGAAGCCAAGCTAACGTGTCTTTCACGCTCGCGGCGGCCGTTGGGAGCGTGAAAATTGTGCCCAGGCTCGCCCGGATCGTATTGGGATTGTAGAGGTCGGTGCGGGGATCTGCTACAACCAGGGCCGAGACTCCGGCACCATCGGCCGTGCGCGAGACGGCCCCCACGTTGCCCGGCTTCTCCACGCCTTCGAGCACGGCAACCAGCGGATTCTGCGGCAGGCTTACGTCGTCCAACGCAGCACGAGGCGTGGCGGCAACGCCGAGAATTCCCTCTACCCGTTCACCAAACGCCAATTTTTCGAAGACCGGCGTATTGACTTCAAGGATTTCCGTGCCGCGCTCGGCCAGTCTGGCCAAGACTCGCTGGGCTTCGGGATTCTCACAGGCGGGCAGGTAGACGAAAGCCTCGACCAACGAGACACCGGCGTCGATTGCCCGTTCCAACTCGCGCAAACCATCGATCAGGATACGCCCCTGTTTTTCGCGATGTCGCCGGTCGCGCAGTTTAATCGTGTCTTTGATGCGAGGGTTTTGCAGGCTGGTAATCGTTGTCATCATGATCTCCGGGCCATCCACCGGACGCTCACGCCGCTGGGAAGCACGCGGCCTGTGGCGGCCCGGAGGGCCAATTCCTCGGCTACGATGATGCCCGGCTGCGAACGGTCGAGGGCTTCGTCCAACAGGCTTGCAAGGCGTTCCGGCCCGAACTCCGGCGTGTGGCAGGTCAGCAAGATGAAGCGGCGCCGCGCGGCGGTCAACTGGCCGCACAAATCCAAGAGCTCTGGCAGGTCCTTTTCCAATTGCCAGACCTCGCCCTTGGGACCATGTCCATAGCTGGGTGGATCAAGCACGACCGCCTCGTACTGCCGACCCCGTTTCAACTCGCGGCGCACGTATTTGAGAACGTCCTCCCCGATCCATCGAATCGGCGCGTCGGTCAGGCCCGACAGCTCGGCATTGCGACGAGCCCAGGTCACCACGTTTCGTGCCGAATCGACATGCGTCACCTCGGCCCCTGCGGCGGCCGCCGCCAAGGTGCTGCCGCCCGTGTAGGCGAACAAGTTGAGCACGCGGAAGGGCTCCACACCGGCCCCCGACGTAGCCACCTGGTCGGCGATCCAGTCCCAACAGGTGGCTTGTTCGGGGAACAGCCCCAGATGACCGACCTCCGTACGTTTCAGTTCGAACGTCACACGTCCATGCACGACGGTCCACCGCTCGGGCATCGTGCGCCGATCGATCCAACGTCCTTCTTGCCCTGCCGAGCGATGGAATCGTGCATCGGCCTCCTGCCAGAGCCCCGGATTGGCCCGCGCGACCCCTTCCGCGCTGGGCGACGGCCGATCAAGTCGCCAGGCGCCAAAACGTTCCAGGCGTCGGCCATCGCCAAAGTCGAGCAGTTGGTACATTTCGGGGGCAAACATGACGATCGATCATTTCACCGACGAGCTTGCTCGCCGCGTTCTCCACAACGTCAAACGATTCATCCTACGATGCCCCGCCGAAGGTGGCAAGACGCAACCCAGCCCCCCCGCTTTGATCCGGCTCACGGTCAACGTATACTCGTAGACTGCAGTACCTGTCCGCGGGAGGTTCTATGGCCAATACGTCACTCGATTCGATGACCGGACTCTCCTCGCCTCCGCGCCGCTGCATCCCACTCCATTGGCAGATCGTGGTGGGGCTCATCCTCGGAGCGGCCGTGGGTTTGGCGGCCAACACGCTGGCGAGCCGCGTGCCGACGCCCGGCATACCTGATCCGTGCGACATAGACGCCAATGGGGTCCATGACCGCTTGGACTGGTGGGCGCTCAATGTGGCCGATCCCTTGGGCAAGGTTTTCTTGCGACTAATCTTTATGGTCGTCATCCCACTGGTCTTCTCGGCTTTGGCCCTGGGGGCCGTGGGACTTGGGGACGTGCGTCGCTTGGGGCGGATCGGCCTGCGCACGTTTCTCTATACCTTGGGCCTGTCGCTGTCGGCCGTGTTCTTGGGCGTCCTGCTAGTCAACCTCCTCGGGCCAGGCCGGACCTTAACTCCCGAGCAGCAAGCGATGCTCAAGGCTCAGTACGCGCGGAGTGCTGATGACGCCGTGGCCAAGGCGCGGCAGGCCAAGCCGCTCCGCGACACCCTCTTGGACATCATCCCGGAAAACCCGCTCCAGGAAATGGTCGGCGCGATGGACGGCTCGTCCAAGG
This sequence comes from uncultured Planctomycetaceae bacterium, assembly GCA_964558295.1. Taxonomy (GTDB): domain Bacteria; phylum Planctomycetota; class Planctomycetia; order Pirellulales; family Thermoguttaceae; genus JBDKTH01. Next base: position 41,654 of record CAZLDQ010000006.1, read on the forward strand.
GGAACGGCATCCTGGCTGTGATGTTCTTCGCCCTCGCGCTGGGCGTGGCCGCGACCTTCGTGCCCGAAGAGGCAAAAACGCTCGTCGGATGGCTCGAAGGGTTCAACGCTGTGTCGATGGTGATCATCGGATTTGCCATGCGTTTGGCGCCGTTTGCCGTGGCCTGTCTGGTGTTTTCGGTTACGGCCCGGCTGGGTTTGGCCATGTTTCCGCCACTGATCGGCTTCGTGGCGACCGTGCTCTTGGCAATGGCCTTGCAGTTCTTCGTGGTCTACAGCCTGGTTTTGTGGTGGTTTGGGGGCGTTTGTCCGAGGCGGTTTTTCCTTCAGATCGCCGAAGCGACCGCGATGGCCTTTGGCACGTCGTCGTCCAACGCTACGCTACCGACTTCGCTCCGCGTGGCCCAGGAAAACCTGGGGCTAGCGCCGAGCATCTCCAACTTCGTGCTCACGATCGGCGCCACGGGCAACCAGAACGGCACGGCCCTCTATGAAGGGATTGTCGTGCTGTTTCTCGCCCAGGTGTTTCATGTCGACCTGACCCTGTTTCAACAGATCACCGTGGTGGTGATGGCGGTCTTGGCTGGCCTGGGCACGGCCGGCATCCCCGGCGGTTCGTTGCCGATGATTGTCGTCGTGCTCCAATCGGTCGGTGTGCCGGGCGAAGGGATCGGCATCATCCTGGGAATCGACCGGATTCTCGACATGTGCCGCACTGTCTTGAACGTGACCGGCGACTTGACGATCGCTCAATGCGTCGCCCGCGGCGAGCCGGCCGACTAGCCGTGGGGGGCGACCGAAGAATGGCTTCTGCGTTTAGCCTGCACATGGAGGGAGTGCCTCAAGAGAAACGCAAGCACTGTCACGGATGATGGTGGCAGTCCCTCCGTTTCTTCCCGCCGGCGACTTGGTCCCGTTCCGAACAGAGTCTCCGCTTGATGGGGGAAAAGAGAACCTACTCATCTTTGGCACTTCTTCGCCTGAAAGGATCTGTCCGCAGCTTCTCTTTTCCCGCAGGTCAAATGCCGAAGTTGTTCTTCGTTGCCCCTCAGGCGATTGTCCAAACAGCATACGGACCCTACAATTCCGTGCATGGACGCATCACGTCATTCGGTTCTGTTGCTGCAGCTTCCCATTCCGCCCCCTGGTCCTCAGCCGATCCATGGCAACGTCCCGCTGGCGGCTGCCTATCTGAAGCTCTTTGCCGAGCGGCAGGGCCTGGGCGACGCCTACCAGATCGACATCCTTCCTTCTCCGCTGGTCAATGCGCTGGGTGACCAAGGGCTCGTCGAGGCGATTCTCGCCCGGCAGCCGTGGATGGTCGGGTTTTCTTGCTATCTGTGGAACGTCGAACGGACGCTCTGGATCGCTGACCGGCTCAAAGAGGCCCGGCCGGAACTGAAGATCGTCGTAGGCGGGCCGGAGATCACGGCCGACAACCAGTGGGTGCTCCAGCGGTCTGCGCTCGACTATGCGATCATTGGCGAAGGGGAACAGACGTTTGCCGAATTGCTCGCGGCGCTGCGCCACGCGCCCTCACCAACCGATTCAATCCCCGGGCTGGTCGTGTTGCCCGGCGGTCGAGCGCCCCGCGCCCGTCGGCCGCTTGACGATCTTGAACGGATCGCTTCGCCCTATCTGGCTGGAATCCTCGACGCGTCCGAGGAAAAGCTGATGTTCCTGGAGACCGTGCGCGGCTGCCGATTCAAATGCAAGTTCTGCTATTACCCGAAGAGTTACGACACGCTCCACTTTCTCCCTACGGAGAAGATTGTCGCCATGTTGCAGCACGCCGCAGAGTGTGGGGCCACGGAGGTGACGATCCTCGATCCGACGCTCAATCAGCGTCGCGACTTCGCCGACTTCCTCCGGCTTCTGGCCGAGTGTAACCCGCATCGCCAGTTTACCTACAATGCCGAGTTGCGAAGCGAAGGGATCGGCGCCGACGAAGCCCAGCTTCTGCACAAGGCCAATTTCCACGAAATCGAGATCGGGCTTCAGTCGCTTGACCCGCAGGCCCAACGGCTCATGGGACGCAAGCTGAACCTCAAGGCGTTCGAACGCGGCGCGCGGGCCATGCTCAACGCAGGACTCAAGCTGCGCGTGGACCTGATCCTCGGACTGCCAGGCGATACGGTCGATTCCGTGCGCCGGGGGATCGACTATCTGCAGAAGTCGCAGTTGTATAGCGACATCCAGGTGTTCAATCTCTCGATCCTCCCTGGCACGGCCTTTCGCCAGGAGGCTGGCCAACTCGGTCTGGTTTACCAGCCCCGACCGCCCTACTACGTGCTGGAAACGCCGACGCTTTCGATTGACAAGCTCTACCAATTGATGGAAGAAGCCCAAGATGCGTTTGGCATCGAGTTCGACCCGTTCCCGCCGCCGCAGTTGGACCTTCCAGAGGCTGGCGATGGACCAAGCAGCGTTTGGCGTGTGGACCTCGACGGCGAGTCGTCACCGGCGCCGCCGGCCGGGCGACGAACACACGTCTTCACGCTTTGGCTCCGTTCGGCCAACTTCGATTGTCGGCGCGAGCAAGCCGCAGCGTTGGCCCGTCGTCTCTTGATGGACAACCCACACACGACGCTCCAGATCGTGCTGGAGCCGACCGCCCGACTGGAGTCGCTCACCGAGCGGACCCTGCAAGCCGTCCAAAAGGCCTGCTACGAAAATTCCAGTTATTTGGATCTCTTCTATAGTCTCCATCCCAATGCGCTCTTGGCAGCCAAGCGATTGATTGTAATTGCCCCCGTGGCTCAGCGCGACCAGGTCGGGCTGCCATGGATCGATGCAATCGGCGCATATGCCACCTTGGCGTGGACTGGGGGGCAGGTGCCGGAAGAAGAGCTTGCGGAACACGAGTACTGCGTGTCGGCGGAAGCGGCCAGAAAATACGCATCGAAAACGAACGTTTATTGATCCTCAGAAAGCTCAAGTCGTGAACCTTCGGCGATCGACGTGTGGATAGTATGGCATGAGATCCAGAGAAACCGCAGCCACGTTGATCGCGTGGACGTTTGGCAAGCAGTCTCATTCCTGCTACCTCAATCAATGGTTGACGCAGGGGCGAATCACCCTGCAGAAGCCGTCGAAGCTGGCTCGCAAGCGGAACAAGCGGGAGACTCATCGGTGGCTGTGCGAGGAGTGGCCACGGATGAAAAAGGTCCCGGCGTCAGCGCACGCACCTCGTTTGGATTGACGAAAGCGGCTCCTTGATGTCGCTGCTGGTCGACGCACGCTGGCGTCAGAGGGCCAATCGCCCCTTTTGGCCCCATGCACAAGGGCGAGCCCATCCGCGAAAGGCTCCACGACTATCCCCCGCTTGACCGTGAAAAGACTCCCATCCTATGCTCGTGAACTGAATCCGGTGGGGTACCTCTGGTCCCACCTTTAGCACAGCGAGTTACCAGACTTCGTCCCTGCGACTGTGATCCACTTCAACGACGTTCTCCGCGACCATCTCGCTGAGACAACCTACTCTTCCACCGGATCGTGAAGCCTACGCCATCCATTCTCGCTCACGCTTGAGCTTGGCGTTGAGCACATCCAGGGCGATGTTCACGTCTTCGATGAGTTGGAAGTCGTACATTCCCACGCAGATGAAGTCGGCGCCCCCCTCAAAGGCGAAGCGGAAGCCGTCGCGGGGATGGATCGCCCCGGCGCCGAGGATCTTGAAGGCAATCCACGGCTCAGGGACCTGCTTCATGTAGTCAATCACCTCCTCCGGGTTCCAGCACCAGAAGTTGTCGTGCTTGATCCCTTCGTTCTCCTCCTCCCCGGTCGCCGACCAGTATTTGCGGTGATGGAGGGTCTTCATCCAGAAGTCGGGCTTGAAGCCCTTGTCCCGACAAGCCTTGATTGTGCCCAGCTTGTGGCCACCGATGCCGGCCGGCAAGCCGTTTTTGCGGATTAGTTCCAACGACTGGGCGATGAGGTCGAATTTCCCCTCCGACACGAGTTGGTCGGCCACGCCGCCTTGGATGTAGCAGGCGCTGGCCCCCGCGTCGATCGACTTCTGGATCATCTCCAACACGTTCTTGCCGCCGCAATCGGAGATGAACTGAATCTTCCCGCCCGTCGTGCGCCAGTAGTCGTTGATCACGTCGCAAAGCAGTGGGTTGGTGAGGATCGTGTTCACCCCGCAGGCTTCGGCCAAGCTGAACGTCTCGAAAATCTTCGTTCGGTGGTGATAGGCTTTGACCAGCTTGGAGACGTAGATCAGATCCCGGGCATGGGCCCAGCCGCCCATCAGGTTGCCCCCCAGAATCATCCGGCTTAGCTTCAGCTTGCCGATCTCTCCCTGGGGCAGCGTGCCCTTGAGGTCCTTGAGGCTTGCCGAGAAGTCAAGTTTCAATGTGGCTCCGCTTTGCCCGTCGAGCTTCTTGTCGGCCAAGTTTTTCTCTTCATGGCTCAGCCACCCGTGGCGTTTGAGTACCGCCAACGCGAACCCACCGACCACCGGCACGCCGATCAGCGAGGTTACCAACTGCCGGCGGGAAAAGACGCCCGGCACGCCCGGCTCGGCGGCCGGAGCGCTGGACGTGTTGGAGACGATTGTCTTCTTGCGCCGCCAGCCGAACAGGAGTCCATCGAGCCCCAGGTGATTGGCCGGCAAAACCAGGACCACGGCCAAGGCGAACAGTTCCACGAGGTTCTTGTTGACCAGCAGGTAATGCCCTTCCACGACGCCGGGCACGCCCGTCTGAAACAGCGGCGGATTAGCCGCGTAGTAGAGGGCCAAGAGCCCCATCCCGCCCAACGCAGCGAACCGCGTGAGCAGCCCAAGCATCAGGCAGGCCCCAACGAGAATCAGCCCCCAAATGTTCAACTGGTCGACGACCTTCATAATCGTCGGCTCGGTGGCCATCCAACGGAACACGCCGGCCAGCGGCCCGGTGCTGGCCTGGAGGTAGCCGGTGGCCGTCCAATTCGCCTCCAGCAGTTTGACCACCCCTTCGTACAAGAAGTGCCAACCGATGGCGATTCGCATCACGGCCAAGAGGAGACTCTGAAACGCGGTAGTTCGCACCGAAGTGCCGACGGAGGGCTTATCACTGGGAGTCATGAACGGAGTCCTTCGCTTGCGAGGGGAGAAATGGGAGTCAGGCCGTGTAGCTGCGATACTTGGCCCGTGCTTTGGGTGGGCAACATCCAATCAACAACGCTCAATCTTTTAGAAGTGGCTCGAACTGCGGCGTCCACTTCTCCACAAAGCCCCGGGGAGTCTTCACGATAAACAGGGCCGCCAACCCCTGCTCCATCGCCAAGGCGTAACCCTCCTCCGGCCCAGCGACCAACAGTGCCGTGGCCCAGGCATCGGCCCGCGCACAGGACGGATCAACGACCGACACCGACGCCAGCCCATGCCGAATCGGCCGACCGGTACGCGGATCGATCAGGTGGCAATACCGGATGCCGTCTTCCTCGAAATAATTACGGTAGTCGCCCGAGGTGGCCATCGCCAGGTCTGACAGCGGCACCACCTCGGCGGTTCCCTGCTCCTGAGCCGTCGGCCGGTCAATGCCGATTTGCCAAGGGATACCGCGGGCATTCAACCCCTTGGTGCGGATCTCTCCGCCAATATCCACACAATAATCGGTGAACCCCCGCCGGTCTAGGGTCTCCGCTACCTGATCCACACCAAAACCCTTGGCCACGCTCGACAGATCGACGTACACCTCCGCGCGTCGCTTGCGAATCGTCGGCGGATCGAGCCGCACATCAAGCAAGTCCAGCCCCACGCGGGTCTTCGCCAGACGGATTTCTTCCTCACTGGGGACCTTGATTGGCCGCTGACGCTCGGGCCCGAACGTCCAGAGGTTCACCAGCGGACCAACCGTCACGTCATACGGGCCGCCGCTTTGGCGTCCCACCTCGATCGCCTGCTGGACCACCACGGCCGTATCACGCGACACGGACACCCAATCGGTCTCCGTAGCCGCATTGAATCGCGAGAGTTCCGAGTCCGGCGAATAGGTCGACATGAGCGACTCGATCCGTTGCAAAACCGCCTCCAACGGACCGTGCAAAGAGGACGCATCGGTTTGTCCCTCCGGGACAAGGACCGTAACCCGATAGTAGGTCCCCATCGTCCGGCCGGAAAAAACTTGCTCTTGCCGTGGGCTGCCGGTCGGCGTCAACGTGCAGGCGACCGCCAGCGCAGCCACTAGGCCGACGGCGACCATCGCCATCATGCCTCGTCGGATGCCCCATCGGGACAATGCCATCCGCTCGCTCTCCTCGGAACTACCAACACGGACTACGCAGCTCGCAATCCCTTCTATTTTGACGCCCAGGCCTCCCTCTGGTCAATGCACAGCAATTGCAGCCGGAATTGGATGTCACCTACCACTCCTTAGGGGGAATCGGTGCGGCCGAAGAGATGTTCGAACTTGTTGTAGGATCACGTGTGAGGATGCCCCGACAACAAGCGTATATGGAATAACCTTTTCGTCTCTAAAGCCGTAAGGAGTTGCAATTGTACGACTTAACGAGGCAGTCTTCGAACTCAACAGAACCACCCTTGACGACTGAAGAATTCGAGGTATAAATATCGATACTACGATATCGATCTTTCGATATCGATATCCGAGGAGCGAGCACTGCCATGACTGAAGAACCTCCCCTGAAAGTTGCTCCGGTACCAACCGTTCGGCGTATGCCGGCCTACCTGAACCTTTTGCGTCGCCTCCGGGCGGAGGGGCATCAGGTGGTGTCGGGGACTCGAATCGCCGAAGAGCTGGGGCTCGATTCGATCCAGGTCCGTAAAGACTTTTCCTATACGGGAATGGTGGGAAAGCCTGGGGTGGGGTTCAATATTCCGACGGTCATTCATCTGATCGAGAGCTTCTTGGGCTGGGACAACACGACCGACGCCTTTTTGATCGGGGCCGGGTCGTTGGGTACCGCCCTGATGGGTTACAAGGGGTTTCAACGGTACGGGCTGAACATCGTTGCGGCGTTCGACAAGAACCCGGAGCGGACCGGTCTGAACATCCACGGCAAGCAGGTCTTGCCCATGGAGAAGCTCCTTGACTTGGCTCAACGGATGCACATCCAGGTGGGCATTATCACCGTGCCGGCCGAGGCGGCCCAAGAAGTGGCCGACCAGTTGGTTGAAGCGGGCGTGGGAGCGATTTGGAACTTTTCGCCCATCTCGATCAAGGTGCCGCCGACGATCATCCTTCAAAACACTGAGCTGGCCGCCGAGTTGGCCGTGCTTTCAGTGATGCTCGGCCAGGCCCGCAATAAGCCGGCCGTACCGCCTGGCAGCGACAGTCTGTCGCCGAGCAGTCCCCCGCCATGTAGTAGCTCCGACTCTCCCAGCGCCGACGCCTGATTTCTCGGAAGCCATCTTCCACCACGTCCTCCCCAAGCCCGACGCTCGCGGCCGGACCGCTCACGGTCTGTCCGTACATCGCCTGGCCAAGGCTCAACGTTTATCTACGCAACCACCCCCGTTCCACCACCGATCACTAAGGAGTCCTTGAACATGATTGTCAACTTGCAGGAAAAAGGTACTCGTGCTTACTGGCTCAATCAGGCCGACCCGGAGACCGAGCCTCCGGCCCGATATCCGCGGATCACCACGATCGAGGGACTCGACGCGCTGATTGGCCGGGTGCGTCATGCCCAGAAGGTCTTTGCCACTTACACGCAGAAACAGGTCGACGTGATCTTCAAGGCCGCGGCGGCCGCGGCCAATGCTGCCCGCATCCCTCTGGCCCGCTTGGCTGCCGAAGAAACGGGGATGGGCATTATCGAGGACAAGGTGATCAAGAACCACTTTGCCTCGGAGTACATTTACAACAAGTTCAAGGACGTGCGGACTTGCGGTGTGATCGAACACGACGAGATGTACGGGATCCGCAAGGTGGCCGAGCCGGTCGGGGTGATCGCCGGGGTGGTGCCCACGACCAATCCGACCTCGACGGCGATCTTCAAGGCGCTGTTGGCCCTGAAGACCCGCAACGCGATCATCTTTTCGCCGCATCCCCGGGCTCGGCGCGCGACCTGCGAAGCGGCCCGGATCGTGCTCGAAGCAGCCGTGAAGGCGGGCGCCCCGGAGCACGTTATCGGTTGGATCGATGAGCCGACGGTGGAACTGAGCAAGTACCTGATGGATCATCCGGAAATTGACCTGATCCTGGCCACCGGCGGCCCGGGCATGGTCCACGCGGCCTATTCGTCGGGCAAGCCGGCGATCGGCGTGGGAGCGGGCAACACTCCGGCTGTCATCGACGAGACGGCCAGCATCCCGATGGCCGTCAACTCGGTCCTATTGAGCAAGACGTTCGACAACGGCATGATCTGCGCTTCGGAGCAGTCGATCGTCGTGGTCGACGCGGTCTACGACGCTGTGCGCGAGGAGCTTCTCAAACGGGGTGCGTTCCTGCTGGACGACGTACAGAAGGAACTACTGGCGGCGACGTTGGCCCCGAAGGGGAAGCTCAACGCGGCCGTGGTCGGCCAGCCGGCGGCCAAGATCGCTCGGATGGCCGGATTCGAGGTGCCGGCCGACGCCAAGGTGCTGGTGGCCGAAATCACGGGGATCGGCCCCGAAGAACCCTTGAGCATCGAGAAATTGAGCCCCGTACTGGCCATGTACCGCGCCAAGGACTTTGACGACGCTACGGCCAAGGCCGAAGCGCTCGTACAGTTTGCCGGGCACGGCCACACTGCCGTGCTCTATACCAATCCGCAGAACGCCGACCGGATTGAGACCTACGGCCTCCGGCTCCAAACCGGACGCGTGCTGGTCAATCAGCCGGCCAGCCACGGGGCGATCGGCGACCTTTACAACTTCCGCCTCGAACCGTCGCTCACGCTCGGCTGCGGCACCTGGGGGGGCAACAGCGTCAGCGAGAACGTCGGCGTTCGCCAACTGCTGAACATCAAGACCGTCGCCGAACGGCGTGAAAACATGCTCTGGTTCCGCGTGCCGCCGAAAGTCTACTTCAAAGCCGGCTCGCTTCCTGTCGCCTTGGCCGAGTTGAAAGACCGCAAACGGGCGTTTGTGGTGACCGACGGCCCATTGTTCGAGATGGGCTTGGCCGACAAGGTCACGGATCTGTTGGAGGCCATGGGGTTGGAGACCCAAGTCTTCTTCGAGGTCAAACCTGACCCTGACCTGACGACGATCTACCGGGGCGTGGCGCGGCTTGAGGCGTTCAAGCCGGACGTGATCCTGGCCATCGGCGGCGGCAGCCCGATGGACGCGGCCAAGATCATGTGGCTCCTGTACGAGCATCCCGAGGTGCAGTTCGACGACTTGGCCATGCGGTTCATGGATATCCGCAAGCGGGTCTTCACGTTCCCGGAACTGGGCAAGAAGGCCCTGATGGTGGCCATTCCCACGACCTCGGGCACTGGAAGCGAAGTGACCCCGTTTGCCGTGGTAACCGACGACCGGACTGGCGTGAAGTATCCGATCGCCGATTACGAATTGACGCCCGACATGGCGATCGTCGACGCCCAGTTGGTGATGAGCATGCCCAAGAAGCTCACCGCCTACGGCGGGCTGGATGCCTTAACACATGCGTTGGAGGCAATCGCCTCGGTCGCGGCCACTGACTACACGAACGGCTTGGCCTTGGAAGCGATTCGGGTGTTGATGAAGTACCTGCCGGCGGCGTACGAGAATGGGACAACCGATCGCATCGCGCGGGAGAAAGTACACCATGCGGCTACGATGGCCGGAATGGCCTTTGCGAACGCCTTCTTAGGGCTCTGCCACTCGATGGCCCACACGCTCGGCGCGGCCTACGACTTGCCCCACGGGCTGGCCAACGCGTTGCTGATCAACCATGTGATCCGCTACAACGCCACCGACGCGCCGCTGAAGCAGGCGGCCTTTCCGCAGTACGAGTACCCCTCGGCCAAGGCCCGCTACGCTCGCGTGGCGGGTTACCTCGGCCTGCCGGGCAACACAGACGACGAGAAGGTCGAGGCCCTGATCGCTGCGATTGAGGAGTTGAAGCGGAAGCTGGACGTTCCGCCGACGATTCGCGAGGCGGGCGTGGACGAAGCCCGCTTTATGGCCGGCGTTGACAAGCTGGCCGAACTGGCCTTCGACGACCAGTGCACCGCGGCCAATCCCCGTTATCCGCTCATCGCCGACATCCGCGCGATGTACCTCCGGGCGTTTACCGACAAGATCTGATTCGGCCTTAGGATGGCCAGGCTCCGGGGCTTGCCTTCACCGGCCGGCCCCGGAGCCGTTATCATTTCTTGGCGGTTGCTTCAAACGCCGCACCAATCTGATGGGTTTTGACGAACAAAACGGGTAGTCGATTCTAGGTTTTGTCCGCCCAAACCCATTAGGGTGCGTTGACGTCCTTTGGTCAACAGACGTGGAAAAGCGTTACGGGAAAGTTTTTTTCGGGGGGAGAGGAAAGACTCCTCCTTCCCCATCGGGTGTCCCTGATTGGTTGCGGGTGGTCGAGATGTCAAAGAACAAAGGGCAAGGCTTTGGGCCGCCACGCTTGAAGCTACCAGATCCGCTGGCCCAATTTCAAGTGTATTCTTGGGGGGGAAGTGAGTAGTTCTAGCGCGGGAGGCCGGATTCGGGCCGGGCCGCCGCGCTGCTGGGGAGGCCGCCGGTCTCGATCAACGTCTTCATCCGCATCAGGTCCGCGTCGATTTGGCTCTTCGGATCGGCGCCAAACAAGGAGGCCACGAGGTGCCCACCGACGCCGGCCGGTTGACTGTAGGCGAGCCGGATGTGAATGCGGGTTCCTCCGTCTTCATTGCGTTGGAAGTGCATCACACCGGAATGGACCACTGGAGAACCGGGTTCGGTCTTCCACGCAAAGACTTGGTTGGGGACGTTTTCGGTGACCACGACATTCCACTGGATTTCCCTCCCCATCGGTCCGGCTACGATCCAGCGGGATCGACCATCGCCCAATTCCTCGATCTGCCGAACGTGGCTCATGAATTGAGGGAAGAACGCATAATTGGTCCAGATCCGAAAGACTTCCTCCAGCGGGGCCGCGATGTCAAACGTCTTCTGGAAATCGACCGTCCGGCGTCGGTCTGTGAGGCCGAGCAAGCGTCCAACGTCCTTGTTAGTCACTGCGCGCGAGACCAAGCCGAGGCCGACGACGCCGAAGACCCCGCTAAACAGCCCGGGTCTCCGGAGGGCGTTGAGGATCAGCGTGCTGCCGACGGTGCCCGCCAGAAGCCGGGTGGCCGGATTCCAGTTGGCTTGCATGATCTCGACCTGTTCTCCCGGCCGCTCGTGGCCGCTTTGCAGCGACGGTTCCTCCTGGGCAGCGTGATGCGTTTCCAAGCGGTTTTCAATCGTCGTAACGCCTGGAATCGAGGCCACCGCACTGAGCAGATTGTCCACCTCATGGGCAAGGATCGAACCAGCAAGGATCACCCGACCTCCTTCATCCGCCGTCACTTCAATGGCCGAAGGATGCGACACCCAGCGGCCCATTTTCGAACGAACGCGTGCTTCCACCACGTCCGGGGAGTTCGGTTTGTGCATCCAGAGAGATCGGGTCTCGGCCAGTAGGCCTTGCACACGATAGGTTACGTCTTGGGCCGTGACGCCGATTGCCTCGTTCAACTGGCGCGACCAATGGACCATCTTGTCCCGCGCAATGGCGCGTCGCCGCTTGCCCGCCCGAGGATCGAAGAGGTACATCAAACCGGCACCGAGTCCCATTCCGACTACTAGTCTCATGCCACCAAGCAGAGTTGACTTTGCCATCGTCCATGCTCCTTCCTGATCTTCGAACCATGTGTTCGTGAGAGGTTCCTTGCTAGCATTCGTGCAATTGATGTGCCAGAGGGGTGGAAACGAATGCCCGCACAGGGGCGCGTGCCAAAGGAACCCGGCAGGGGCGCACAAGACCGGTTGGGGGGCGTAAACAAGGCTTTTACAGCCTCGCTCGTTTCAGCGGCGTGTGAAACAAATAGAGCGTGTGCTTTACGCCGTCTTCTTTAGAGGTGAAGTGAACGACCCGGTCGGGCTTGATGCCGTCGATGTTGAAGTCGTGAGTGACCACGCGCGAGCCGGGCTTGAGCTGCTCCAACTGCGGGATCAATTTGACGTTCAGCTCGGGAAGCAGGTAGAGCGTCACCACGCTGGCCGGACGCAGATCAAGGGTGAAGATGTCTTGTTGCACGATCGTTACCAGGTCGCTTACGCCGGCCTTGCGGATGTTTTCCCGCGACTCGGCCACCCGTTCCGGATCGATCTCGAAGCCCAGACCGCGGCAGCCATGCTTTTTGGCGGCCGTGACGACGATCCGGCCGTCGCCACAACCAAGATCGTAGACCACGTCGTCCTTCTGGACCTGGGCCAGTTCCAGCATGCGGTTTACCACATCATGCGGGGTGGGCACATAGACGACGTCGGGCGTCTTGTCGGCCGGGGCCTCCTTCTTCTCGGCCCAGGCCGAGTGCCCCCCCATCGCTCCCAGAAGGAGCCACGCAACGAGCATCCCGCGACAACGGTTGCAGCACATCCCTGGATCTCCTGACGCCGTGGTTCCAGTCTAGCTCCCGTGGACGATTAGTAGTAAACGGCCAAGCCGGCGATCGACTCTTTGAACTCCTCAGCCTTCTCCTCGTCGACTTCGCATTGCTCCAGATAGAGCATCCGCAGATTGGTAAGTCCCTCGAGGTGGACAAGTCCGCGTTCGGTGACCTTGGTGCCGTTCAAATTCAGCACACGCAACTTGGCCAGCGGTTTGAGATGCTCCAGGCCGGCGTCGGTCACCGCCGTGTTTTCAAGAGTCAGCGTGTTGAGGTTCTTCAACCGTTTCAGATGGGCCAACCCTTCGTCGTCAATTTGGGTTTGGGCCAGATTGAGCACTTCCAGACCCACCAGCGGATCGAGATGCACGAGCCCCGCGCTGGAAACCTGCGTATCAGGCAGGGCGAGCACGGTCAACTGGGTCAGGCCTCGCAGGTTGACCAAGCCTACGTCGGTCACGGGGAGTTCCGAGAGATAGAGCCGTTCGAGGTTCGTGAGTTTTAACAGACTGGCCATGCCCAAATCGGTCACCCGGGCGGAACTGATCTCGAGGGATTCCAGTTCCCCCAAGGCCCCCAGGTGGAGCAGCGTTTCGTCGGTCACCGCGGGGCCACTCAGCTCGACCCGCTGAACATGCCCCTGGTCGTCAACCTCCAGCACCGCCCCAGCCTTCTCCAGAGCGGCGATGGCCCGCTGCCGTTCGGGACTTGCGACCACCGTACCACCGCTCGACGGCGGCGGGGGGCGGTCGCTTCCGGCTTCCGGCGCGCCAGATGCCGGCGGATTTGGTGCTTCGGTGGCCGCCGGTTGCTGTACGGAGACCACCGAGCCTTCCGGCGGCGCAGCCTCCTGACGACAGGAAACCGTGAACCCCAGGACCGTTCCAACAATCAACAGTAAGCAGAGACGTTGCATAGCGGGCCTCCCTTGCGGCTATCTTACCGTAAGATAACGCGGCGAGAAGCCCCCACATAAGAGGGTGCCTGGCTGATTGCAGGGCCCCCCAAAAAAGGAGGAGAATGTCGAATGTCGAAAGATCAAATGACGAAGGAATGACGAAGCACGAATGACCAAAGGTCGCACGGCGCTATCTTCCTTCGGGCTTCGTCGTTTCGTCATTCCTTCGTCATTTGACTTTTCGACATTCGGCCTTCCCGGTCTTGTTTGCCAACCTCCCACAGCCCCCTCAGACTGGACAGCGTCGGGTATAATTCTCCCTTATGCTTTCACTACGGCAAATCGAAGCCGATCTCGGCAAAGCGATGCGGTGGGACCGGTATCGGCTCCGCCGGCAACTCCGTGCGTTAAAGGCGGCCGAGGCGGCCGGCAAAGCGACGGATGAACGCATCGCCCAACTGGCCAAGGAGTTGGAGCGTTCGATCCTTCTGCGCAAGGCTCGCCAGAGGGGGCTGCCGGAGCTGCGTTACGACGCAGGACTACCGATTACGGCCAAACGCCAGGAGATTGCCGAGGCGATCCAAACGCATCAGGTGGTAATCGTCTCCGGCGAGACGGGGTCCGGCAAGTCAACCCAGTTGCCCAAGATTTGCCTGGAATTGGGGCGGGGGATCGACGGCCTGATCGGCCACACGCAGCCACGGCGTATTGCCGCCCGCTCGGTCGCCGCGCGCGTGGCCGAGGAGTTGGGCACACCGCTGGGCCAACAGGTGGGTTACAAGATCCGCTTCGCCGAGGCCACGAGCGATCAAACGTACATCAAGTTGATGACCGATGGGATGCTGCTGGCCGAATCGCAGGGCGATCCGTTCTTGGACCAATACGACACGATCATCATCGACGAGGCCCACGAGCGGTCGCTGAACATTGATTTCTTGATTGGGCTTCTCAAGCGGCTTCTGCCCAAGCGGCGCGACTTGAAGGTCATAATCACTTCTGCGACGATCGATTCGGCGCGCTTCGCGGAACATTTTGCCACGGCGGCTGGGCCGGCCCCGGTGATCGAGGTTTCCGGGCGCAGCTATCCGGTGGAGATCCGCTATCGACCTGTTGAGCCTGAAGAAGGGACCGACGAGCCCGACCTGTCGCGGTCACTGCTCCGCGCCGTGGACGAGGTCGCCCGGCTGGGGCACGGCGACATTCTGCTCTTCATGCCGACCGAACGCGACATCCACGAGGCGGCCAAGGTCTTGCGTGAGCATCCGGTTCCTGGCGATGGCGGGAAGACGGAGATTCTGCCGCTTTACGCCCGGCTGTCGATCCGCGAGCAGCAGCGGGTCTTCCAGCCGCATGCCCATCGGCGGATCGTGATTGCCACGAACGTGGCGGAGTCGTCGCTCACGGTGCCGGGAATCCATTATGTGATCGACACGGGCACGGCGCGCGTGAGCCGCTATTCGGCCCGCACCAAAACGCAGCGACAGCCGATCGAGCCGGTCACCCCGGCCTCGGCCCCTCCACGGGCCGGGCGCTGGGGGCGCGGGCCCCCGGGCGG
>CAZLDQ010000007.1:0-19190 GCA_964558295.1 uncultured Planctomycetaceae bacterium
GCAGGGGAGGGGGGCGGTGCTTGCGGCCTCATCTCCATCGGCCCATTCGCGAGCGGGATAGGCGGTGCCTTCTCTTCTGAAGGAAGGTTCGCTTCCGCCGGCTTGACCTCTTCGTCTGCGGCTATTGTGAAGACTGGTCCGCAAACCATTGCTCCCAACAGGGTGGCGGCAAGCAGGAAGCCAACGCGGCAATTGTGAATAAGACGCAGACTCAAGGCACAACTCCTGGTCGAAGTCGTAGGATAAGACCGATTAAGGCAAGTCCCCGTTTCTTCCATACTAATCCGCGGCCGTTCGTATTTCACGGTGTCATCCACCAAGCCTTGGATTTTGGACGCTGGGACGCCCCCGCGGATGTGGAAGAATCGGAACTCGATTTCGGCCTTGGGGAGCTGGGAGCGACATTGCTTGACAAACCATTCGTCGGCGAAGATCCGCTGCCGGGCGACGATGCGACAGGCGACTGCCCCGAGCGGAGACATTCGCGCGGGGTGATTACGCCATCGCCATCCAAATCGAACGTCGCGAACTCGCGAGCTTTCTCTTCCGACCACGTTTGGGAGTATTCCGCCATGGCGACCTGACCATCGTGGTTAGCGTCCTGACCGGTGAACCAGGAGGGGAGGCCTGCCGGGAGACGCTCTTGGGGAGTCAGAAAGCGGTACGACTTGCGGGTTGTACCGGTTGAAGTGGTTGTGGAGGGTGAGGTGGCCGAACTCGAGGTGGATTCACCAGATGAGCCTGTCTCACTACGAGGGCTTTCCTCGTCGGACCTGCCGAAACCACCAGGAAATCCAAAACCGCTCGGTGGGCCGAAGGCGTTGGGCATGCCAAACCCGTCGGAAGGTCCAAAACCCGAGCGTCTTTCGCCACCCCGCTCCCGACTACGGTTGGTGAGCCACGCGGACAATTCATCTGACGTAATCCGACCGTCTTGATTCTGGTCGGCCGCCGACGGGTCGCGACGCATTTGGCTCCACTCATTCCGGTCAAGAACACCGTCCTGATTACTGTCATATCGGGAGAGGATTCCCTCGGCAAATCCGCGACCGCGCGAGTCGGTTGCATGGGGGCTGTTTGATGCAGAACCTCTGCCGCCCGCATCGCTGGTGGTTCCAAATCCCCCTACCAAAGGTGTTGAGGCGTTTCCGCCAAACCCAGGTACCCCGGAGACCGGCTCGGCGACGGCAGAGGGAGTGCGACTGTCGGTGCTGGGCGGAGGCGTTGGGACCATGCCAGGCCATTCGTAACTGGTTCGTCGAGATCTGCTGAATGGATCCCTCCAATCGGGCGGTATGTCGCTGCGGCTTTGCGAGAAGAATGGTTCCTGGGCATAAGCCAAAAGCGGGGGTAGCGTGAGAGTAATTGTGAGGGCCCATACGATACGCAGACTAGTCATCGCCTCACCCTTACGCTAAGCAAACGTGGAAAAAGACGGAGGACGGCTGGAAAGTCTCTGTTTGCTCTGTATCTCCCATCTTAAACTGTAATCGCTCTCCCTGAAACTTATCCACAGATCGCTTTTGATCGTCTGGTTGGGGGGGGTGAGCCCTCGCGACCGCTTGCAACGGGCATTTGCTCGGCAGGAGACGAGGCTGGCCTCTCGGCCATGTGGGGTGTGGACGTTTTGGCAGATTCCTCGATTCTTTCTGAGAGCAGTTGTCCTCTTGTTCACCGTCAGGTAGGAGCCTCAGCATGTTCCGATTGTGCCGTTTTGGAGTGTTCGGTCTGGCGCTGTGTTGCGTCTTGGCTGTAAATATCCCTGCAGAGGGGCAAGGGCGTGGAGGCGGCCCTGGCGGTGGGTTCGGAGGCATGGGGCCGATGGGCGGTCCATTCATGCTGCTCCAGAGCGAACAGGTTCAGAAGGAACTCAAGCTTTCGGAAGACCAGAAGGCTCGTCTTCGGGAACTCAGTGAGAAACGCCGGGCCGAACGGCGGCGTTTTCCCAACAACGAAAACCTGAGCCCGGAGCAGTGGCGGGCACGCATGGACCAGATGCGGGAGCAAATGCGGAAAGAAGCCGAAGCCCGGGAGGCGGAGACGGTCAAACAGCTTGGTGAGATCCTCCAACCCGAACAACTCCAACGTCTTAAGCAAATCGGGTGGCAACTGGAAGGACCTTCCGCGCTGCGCCGGGCGGAAGTGGCTGAGGCGATTGGCTTGAGCGCTGAGCAGAAGACGCAGTTGGAACAGGTGTTTGCGGAATCGCAAGACGCGATGCGAAAACTGTGGGAAAGCAATATGGGACGTGGTCGCGGGCAACCCGGGGGCGAGCGTGAAGAACGGGCAACGCGGAACTCCGACTTGCGTCAGAAGATGGAGGAACTGCGTGAACAGACGGGACAGAAGGCGATGGCCGTTCTTCAGACCGAACAAAAGCAAAAGCTCGGGGAACTCTTCGGCGAGCCTTTTGAACTGGATCGTTCGCAACTCTTCCCGAGTCGTGGCCGAGAGGGACGGCGGCCAGGGGCGGATGGAGATAACCGGGAACGGCGGCCCCAGTAGCTTTGCGGGAAGCTGCCGGTTGAGCGGCCAGTCTTGCTGTCAGGAGATCTGCTAGCGACCACTTTCCCAATCGATCTGGTTTGCGGCCAAACCTGGACAAGGTGCCACGCGCCTTCTATGCTGGGAAAGAAGACGGGAGTCATTGATGGATGCCGGGGAAATCCTGCTGAAGAAGGGGCTGCTCGACCAGCGGCAATATGAACAAGCTCGCCGTGCTCAGAGCGACGGGATGCGACTGGACGAGGCGGCTGTGGCCTTGGGGTTGGTCACCGAGGAACAGGTTTTGCGGGCGATCGGGGAAGAGGTCGGACTGGAGTATGTCGACCTCGCCGAGACAGAGGTCGATCTCTCCCTTCTCGAAACCTTTCCCGTCAAGTCGATCTACCGCGAGTCACTTTATCCAATTGCGCGACGCAACGGGTCGCTGGTCGTGGCCACTAGCGACCCGTTTAATCTTTATCCGTTGGACGAGCTGGCGGCGGCCACCGGCAAGTCGATTGTGCCTGTGCTTGCCAGTCGGGCGGAGATCGCCAAGCTGATCAAGACCCACTTAGGGGTGGGGGGGGAAACGGTTGACGGCCTCTTGGCTCAATCGGCCGACAGCCCTTTGGAGTTGGTCGATCAGGTGGAAAGCGACGGCTCCGAGTTGTCGCAGATGGCCCAGGAGCCGTCGGTGGTCCGCCTGGTCAACGAGATTCTTTTGGAAGCGATTGAATCGCATGCCAGCGACGTGCATATCGAATCCCAGCAGTCGGGCTTGCGGATACGGTATCGGATCGACGGCGTATTGCAGCCGCAGCCGGTGCCGCCGGAGATCAGTCGTTTCCAGGCGGCGATTATCAGCCGCTTGAAGATCATGTCCCGGTTGAACATCGCCGAGCGACGTCTTCCGCAAGATGGTCGGATTCAACTGAAAGTCTCTGGACGGGATGTTGATGTCCGCGTTTCGGTGATCCCGATGATTCACGGCGAAGGGATCGTCATGCGTCTGTTGGACAAGGGGAGCATGAACTTCGCTTTGTCCAGCCTCGGAATGGAGCCGAGCATCTATCAGACCTTCCAGGAATTGATCCGTTTGCCTCACGGGATCATTCTTGTGACCGGTCCGACCGGGTCGGGCAAGACGACGACCCTGTACAGCGCTCTGCTGGAGATTGCGGATGATGAGACGAAGATTATCACCACCGAGGATCCGGTCGAGTATCAGTTGGATGGGATTTGCCAGATCCAGGTCCACACGAAGGTCGGGCTCACCTTTGCCAATTCCTTGCGAAGCATCCTCCGTCATGATCCGGACATTATTCTCGTCGGCGAAATCCGTGACTTGGAGACTGCTGAAAACGCCATCCAAGCCTCGCTGACCGGTCACTTGGTGTTCAGCACGCTCCATACGAACGATGCGGCTGGAGCCTATACCCGTCTGACGGACATGGGCGTGGAACCGTTCCTTGTGTCGAGCACCGTTGAGGCGGTCATGGCCCAGCGGCTCGTGCGCACGCTTTGTCCCGTGTGCAAGGAGGCCTACGTGCCGAATCGTCAGGAGGTGCCCAGCGATTTTCCGTGGGATGAGTTGCCCAAGGGGGGCTCGCTTTATCGGGCGGTCGGTTGTCGTGCATGTCGCGGTGTGGGCTACAAAGGGCGCGTTGGGCTGTATGAACTCCTCGTCACCACGGACGCGATTCGCCAATTGGCCCACGATCGGGCCAGTGCCTGGGAGATTAAGCAGGCGGGACTCCGGCAAGGCATGCATACGCTTCGCCAAGACGGCTGGTGCAAAGTGTTGGCCGGTCGGACTACGCTGGATGAAGTAATCCGTGTGACCAAGGGGGATGAGCTACGAAACAAGCAGTGAACGCTGAGTGTGCAACGATTGAGTGCCAGAGCGGGTAGTCTCCTCCTTTGATCAAGGGGTTGGAAAAGGGGCTGGACGCGACCGTTGCCCGGTAAATCGATTAACGTCAACCGCAATTCACGAATGCCCCAGTTTAGCTACATTGCCCGTGATCTGGCCGGCCAGAGAGTGACCGGCACTCTGGAAGCCGCCACGCGACGTGAAGCACTGGCCGCATTGGCGGGGAAGCAACTCTTTCCCCTTGAGATTGGCGGTGCAGCGCAAGTCGCGAGTACAGGGCGCTATCGGCGCGTGTCGGCTTCGGTGCTCGCGCCGGCGCTAAGCCAATTGGCCGATTTGCTGAGCAGCGGCGTCCCCCTCTTGCGTGCGCTGGATGTGCTTCGTCAGCAGGCTTCCCATCGTACGCTGCATGAAGTCCTCGGCGAGATTCATCGGCAGGTCCAGGATGGCACTTCGTTGGCCGATGCCATGAGTCAGTACCCGCAGGTCTTCGGCGAGATGGCGATCAGTATGGTTCGCGCCGGGGCCGAGGGCGGGTTTCTCGAAGGGGCCCTGACTCGTGTGGCCGAGTTCACAGAAACCCAGGAAGAGTTGAAGAATCGGACGATGGGCGCAATGGCCTATCCCTGCTTCCTCGGCACGGTCGGGGTGATCGTGGTCGTGATCCTATTGATCTTCTTCGTCCCCAAGTTCGAATCGCTTTTCGACAACATGCGCAAGCGCGGAGAACTGCCCGCGGTGACTGAGTGGTTGTTGGCCACGAGTGCTTTTGCCTGGCAGTGGAGTATCTGGATCGTTGCCGGTGGGGGCTTGGCGGGTTGGGGGCTCTGGCAATGGCTGACCACCGACCGCGGACGCACCTGGCGCGACTTGGTCAAGTTGCGCGTGCCGCTCTTGGGCAAGATCTTTCGAAGCCTCGCCGTCGCTCGCTTTTGCCGGGTGCTCGGGACTTTGTTGCACAACGGTGTGCCGATCCTTCGGGCGCTGGACATCTCGAGCGATGCCACGGGGAACCGGATTCTGGCCGAGACGATTCGCAAAGCTACGGAGACCATCTCGGCCGGCCAATCACTGGCCCGACCTCTGGCTGCGTGTGGCCATTTTCCCCGGACGGTTGTCGAGATGATCTCGGTGGCTGAAGAAGCCAATACTCTGGAAAAAGTCCTCTTGAATATCGCGGATTCCTTGGAGCGACGTACCTGGCGTCAGATCGACCTTGCCGTTCGCCTTTTGGAGCCTGTCTTGCTCCTCCTGATCGCCGGTGTGGTCCTCTTCCTGGTGATCGCTCTGTTGTTACCAATGTTCAAGATGGCGACGAACTTTTGAGGGGCCAATGAAGGAAAGGAGATGCACACAATGACATGCAACGAACGCCGCCGCCGTGGCGGGTTAACCCTGGTAGAAGTGATGCTGGTGTTGGTGATCCTGATGATCATCGCTTCATTGGCGGTGACCGCCTACGGGCCCATCCAACGCAAGGCCTACATCAATGCGGCCAAGACGCAAATCAAGGCATTCAAGACGCCTTTGCAGGCCTATAAACTTGACATGGGCGATTTCCCCGCCAGTGGGGATGGGCTCGAGGCTCTTCGGAATGCGCCGTCCAATCTGCGCAATGTCGACAAGTGGAGCGGGCCTTACCTCGATAGTCCCGTGCCCTTGGATCCTTGGGGCAATCCCTATCAATATGAGTATCCGGGAAAGTATGATACCGAACAGCCCGACATCTGGTCCTTCGGCCCCGACGGAATCGACAACACGGATGACGATGTCGGCAACTGGATGACCGAGGAGTAAGTGGCTGTGCGCACACGCTGGCGATCCGGCCGCCGGCAGGGCCTCACGCTCGTCGAGGTCCTGCTGGTCTTGGGATTGTTGGTCATCCTGGCATCGCTCGCCGGGCCGCTTCTCGACCGCCCCTTGGCCAACCGCCGGCTTCGTGTGGCCGCCGATACGCTTCGCACGGAGTGGACCCGGGCACGCAATCAAGCGATCGCCGAAGGGCTGACAGTGCGTTTCCAGTGTACCCTCGGCGAGCGACGGTATTCGATCGACCGTCAGGAGACCACGAGTTCGGAGTTCGGGGACCTAACGGCTTTGGACGCCGACAACCGCAGGACTGGAGCCGTTGAACCGTTCGAGTTCTCGAACAACGAGCTGCGGATCAATTCCGAGGATTCGTCATCCGGACCGATGCTTCCCGAGGGAATCACCTTTCTGACCGTCGAGGTGGCTGACGAATCGGAAGTCTCTCTCGGTCTTGATGAAGACCAGGGGGCCGGCGAGGACCGGACTCTGTCTTGTACCCCGTTGCTGTTCTATCCTGACGGCACTACCTCGACCGCCCGAGTTGTGCTCCAGAACGAATACGAGCGTTCTATCGAGGTTACGCTTCGTGGGCTAACCGGCGTGGCCAGCGTTGGCGAAATCTCCGCGGGGGAGGGGCAATTGCCATGAGGCCATTCCCACAACGTTTCGGTAAGGTTCGGTCCCAGTTCGTCGCCGGACTTGCCCGCCACGCGGCGACAGGACAACGCGGCGGGCAAGCACGCCCGGTCAATGGGAACTTGGGGTTCACGCTTCTGGAAGTGATCCTGACGCTGGCAATCCTTGCCGGAGCGATTGCCGTTATCGGTGAGGTGTCCCGCCTCGGCCTGCGCAACGCCCAGCGCGCTCGTGAGCTGACTCATGCACAACTCCTCTGCGAAAGCAAGCTGGCGGAACTGGTTGTTGGCGCGGAGCCGCTCGAAGCACAACAGAACGTGCCGCTGGGTACGGTCGCCGATGGTTCCGGGGATCCTGACTGGCTCTATTCGGTGGAAGTCAATTCGACGGACCAGACCGGTTTGGTCGAGGTCCGCGTCACGGTCTCCAAGGAACCGTCAACCGGATCACAACCGGTGAGCTTTTCTCTGGTTCGCTGGATGCTCGACCCCAACGCGACCTCGACGGAAGAGAGCACCAGTGAAACCTCGACCACGAACGCGGCCAGCGGAGGGGCAAACCAATGACAGCTCATGCAGAACGGCAAGAGGCGAAGTCCGGTTTCACCCTGCTGGAGGTGATGCTGGCGATGCTTCTCGTTGGTTTTGTCCTTGTGGCCTTGATGATGGCGATCGATACGCAATTCCGCGTCGTTGAAGCCACCCGTTCGCGCGTCGAGGAAGCGCAACTCGCCCGGGTCGTCTTGCATCGTATTGCTGACGATCTTCGGTGTCTTGTGCCGAAGGCTTCGGAGGAGGCGACCACGAGTAGTACGGATTCAAGTAGCACAGGATCGAGTAACACGGGCTCGAGCGGCTCAGGCTCAAGTGGCTCAGGCTCAAGTGGCTCAGGCTCAAGCAACTCGGGCGGAAGCAGCAGGGGGACGAGCGGTTCGAGTACGAATTCGTCAGCCAAATCGTCTGATAGCGGGAGTTCTGATAGCGGGAGTTCCGATAGCGGGACGACTAGTGAAAGCGAGAAAGCCTCCGAGTCTGCCCGACAGCCAGGGCTTTCGGGAGGCACGAATTGGCTTCAGATCGACATCTGCCGGTTGCCCCGCCCTGACCAATGGGAACGTCTGCTCGCGGCTACCGAGGCCGGGGTGCCTTCCGGACGGTTGTTTGGTTTGAAGACGGTTGCTTACTATTTGGCCTCGGAGGACCAAGTCCCGGAAGTGGGGAGGGGACTTGCCAATCAACAACAAGGAGGACTGGTGCGTCAGGAAGCCGCGTGGGCTGCCGAATCGGATGCCTCCACCGTAGAAATCACGGACGCGCCCTCGATTTCCGCGAATCAGGAGAATATCGAGTCCCTCGCCCCCGAAGTCACCGAACTTGGATTTCGCTATTTTGACGGCAGTGAATGGCAAGATTCCTGGGACTCCTGCGAATCTGGGACACTGCCTGTTGCCGTGGAGATTACGCTGGTGCTTCATCCTTTGAACACTGCGGCAAAGGCGTCCTCCTCCTCTGGCAACGTCGACAAGGAAGACGATGCGCTCGTTTATCGGCTTGTTGTCGATCTGCCTGCCGGGCAGATAGGCTCCACTAGCTCCGATTCAGAGACCGAAAAATCGGAGGAAGACACCGATGACAGCCAGGAGGCGACGCAATGATACGCTCCAAGCGCGGAGCCGTGTTGGTTGTTGTGCTCGTGGTGATCGCCGCGTTGAGTCTCTCCGCACTGGGGTACGCGGAATGGATGCTCACCGAACGCGAAGCTGTGGATCTGGCTGGACGTCAGATTCAGGCACGCGCCCTGGCCGAATCAGGGATCGAGTTGGCGAGGCTTTTTCTCAGCTCGGATCGTGAGACGCAAGAGGAACTGGGTGGCTGGTACGACAATTCGACCTACTTTCGTGGCGTCCTGGTGCTCGACGGGGAGGACGACCGTGGACGCGGCCGGTTCACGATGCCTGTTCTTGATGCGGAGACGGGTAACGTGCGGTTCGGGTTGGAAAACGAATCCGGAAAGCTCAACCTCAATGCCCTCGTGTCCTGGGACAAGGCAAGCGAAAACGCCGGCCGCCAACTGCTGATGAGTCTGCCGGACATGACCGAGGAGATCGCCGATGCAATCCTCGACTGGCTTGACTCGGACGACGAAACGCGCGAGTACGGCGCCGAGGCGGACTATTATCGGGGGCTCAATCCGTCCTATGTGCCACGGAATGGTCCACTTCCCACGCTTGATGAGTTGCTTCTGGTCCGTGGCGTAACCCCCCAACTGTTGTTTGGTGCAAACGCGCAACGCATTGGCATCACGGCTCCGAGTGAGGCGGAATCGACCGGCGGTGATACGGCGACGGGAGGCGGTTGGGCGTCCTACCTCACGCTCCACAGCCGTGAGGGGAACCTCAATTCCGAGGGGACCGCGAAAATCAATCTCAACCAGGACGACATGGAGACGCTCTACGAGGAGCTTTGCGAGGTCGTGGATGAAACCTGGGCCAAGTATATTGTGGCCTACCGGCAGCAAAGCTCGGCGTATCAGGCCAAAGAAAACGATCAAGCGAAGGTGGAAACCTCGCCCAGTGGCGACCTGGATCTGACCAAGAAGGGGAGTCTCAAGATCAATTCCATCCTTGACTTGGTTGACCAGCGGGTTCGCGTGACCTACAAGGATCAGACGAGCGAGGTGATCCTTGAGAGTCCCTTTGCGAATGACAAGGAGAAAATGCGAGACTATCTTCCTGAACTCCTGGAGGCGGTCACGACTTCGACGCAATCGACCCTCGGACGGATCAACCTTTACTACGCGCCGAAAGCCCTTCTGGCGGCGATTCCGGAGATGACCGATGAGATTGCCGAGCAGCTTGTTGCCGAGCGGGCAACGGTTTTGGCTAGCGGCGAGTCGTACTCGCGGTACGAGGTGTGGCCGCTGGTGGAGGGGATCGTCACCCTCGACAAAATGAAGGCCCTTTTGCCCTACGTCACCGCGGGGGGGGCTGTCTATCGGTGCCAAGTGGTCGGGTTTTTTGATCGGGATGGGCCGAGTGCGCGAGTGGAAGCGGTGTTAGACGCTACCCAGTCCCCGCCAGCGGTGTTATTCTGGAGAGATCTGAGCCGTTTGGGGGCCAGCTACTCTCTGGAGACACTCGGCAGCGCGGCGACGGAGTAGAGTGCAGTTGAAGAATCCTCGACGATCACGGCGATCACGGTACAAGCATGGCGCGACTCCTTGCAATTGAATGGAACGGCAGCGAAGCTCGAGTGGCAGTTGCGTCCGCGCGCGCGGGCGGGATGGTTGTCGAAAAGGCCTTTACGGTTGACGTGGCTTCAGCGTCCTGCGAGGCTGGGCCTGAGGAAGGTTCCTTGGGACAGGCGTTGTCCGCTGCGCTGGCTGCCCAGCGAATCGGACGCCTCGATGCGTTGGTTGCCGTGGGACGTAGCAGCGTCGAATTGCGGCAGATGACGCTTCCGCCGGTGCCCGACGAAGAATTGCCCGATTTGGTCCGTTTTCAGGCCCTGCGAGAATTCGGCTCGTTGGAGGAAGACTGGCCGTTGGACTACTTGCCGCTGGACGACGATCCCACGCAGGCGCGCAACGTGCTGGCTGCGGCGGTGAATCCGCGTTTGGTGGGGGAAATCCGTCAAGGGTGTGAAGCGGCCGGGGTGAAGCTGTCCCGGTTGGTTTTGCGTCCGGCGAGTGCCGCGTCGCTTCTGTTGCGTCGCCCGGCTGATTCGAACGTTGAAGTACGGTTGCTCATTGATCTGTTGCCGGAGGAAGCTGATCTGACGGTGCTGATCGGGGCCAAGGTCGTGTTTCTTCGTTGTGCGCGGCTTTCGGCGGATCCCTTTGAGTCTTCCCAGACGCTTGTTTCCGAAATCCGGCTGACGATGGCGGCCGCTCAAAACCAGTTGGCCGGCAAGCGGGTCGAACAGATCGTGCTTTTCGGCGGCGGGGAGGCATATTCGGCCCTTGCGCATCGAATTGGCGAGCAGCTTGCGGTGCCCACGGATCTGTTTGACCCGTTTGAAGGATTGCAGCTTGAAGGGGAACTGCGAAAGAAGTTGCCAGAACCTCGCGGCCGGTTTGCCGCCGTCTTGGGGATGCTTGCCAAGGAATTGGCCGAAGAGCCGCAGGCTTTCGATTTTCTCCATCCCCGCCAGCGCCCCGAACCGCCCAACCGGCGCAACACTTACGTGCTGGCCGGCTTGGCGGCCGGGCTCTTGGTGCTTCTGGTGGTTCTGGCCGGCTGGTATCAGCGAAGCGAAGGGCGCGCCGCCGTATTGCAATTGCAGGCTGAATCGAAGTTGCTGGACAAGAAGGTCGCAGAAGCCGACAAGCTCCAGAAGCAGGCGGCGGAGATCGACAAATGGATGGCTGACGAGATCGTCTGGCTTGACGAGTTGCGCTGGCTTTCGGAGAAATTCCCCTCCGCCGAAGATGCCATGCTGACGCAGATGAAGATGAGCGTCGGCACGGAGAAGGGCGAGATCGTCCTCGACGGTCTCGCCCGCGATGTTGAGGCCGTCAAGAAGCTCGACAGCGCTTTGCACGACGAACACCGCCGCATGGCCGGGAAGACCAAGGGCGAACATAAGTCCGGCTCCTCCTATGCGCTGCAATTCCGATCCTCGTTGTTGGTCACCCCCGCGAAGCCATGAAGCAACTGGAAAAGCGTGAAAAAGTGCTCGTCGTGGTCACCAGTCTGTTCTTGCTGGCGATCGTCGGCCGCTGGCTCGTTTCGACGTGGCGCGGGCCGCTGAACCAGCTTAGTGCCCAGCAGGCCAATCTGAGGCGGGAGATCGATCGAAAAAAGAAGCAGATCCAGAAGGGCCAAGCCGCACAAGGCCGCCTTGATGCCTGGTGCAGGGCGTCGCTCCCTTCCGATCTGGAAACGGCTCGCTCGCTCTATCAGAACTGGCTCCTGACGCTTGCCACCGAAGCTGGCTTTGACGGAACCAAGGTTGAGGCCGGTCAGGGACGCCAGCGGGGCGAAGTCTATCATGCGCTTCGCTTCAGCCTCCAGGCCCAAGCACCGTTGGATCGTCTCACGCGGTTTCTCCAGCGGTTCTACACGGCGGGGCATCTGCATCAGATTCGCAGCTTGAGTCTCGTGCCGATGGACAAGTCGGACGCGCTTGATATCCAGTTGTCGATCGAGGCGTTGGCCCTGCCAGGGGCTGATCGCAAGGACAAGCTGACCAACGAATCATCCAATCGTCTTGGGGCATCACCGGATGCCTACCGTGTCATTGCTTCACGCAACCTCTTCGCTCCTTACAAACCTTCGGCGCCTCCGCACGTTGAGACTCCACCGCCGCCGTTCGACGCGGCGAAGTTCGCCTTTCTCACAGGAATCGTGGCGATGGACGGGAAGCCGGAAGCGTGGCTTCTGGTGCGTTCCACCGGCAAGAAGCTGCAACTGCACGAAGGCGATCCGTTCGAGGTCGGCGACCTTCGCGGAAAGGTTTTGCGGATTGGTTCTCGCGAGGTGGAGGTTGAAATCTCTGGGCAGCGTTGGCGTCTCCCGTTGGGCGACAACCTTCGCGAGATGATTGAAGTGCCTTAACATCAACGAACGAACGACACCGCTGGAGGGCGGTCGAGGGGAACGTTGCCGCCGGCCGCGGGATCTGTCAATAGCGTTGGAGCAGGTCGAGCATCTTCCGGTCGAGTTTGTGGCCGTGGAAGTCCTCATAGGCTACGTCGCTGCGCTCGCTATCGAGGATGCCGAACGAGCCGCGGAAGTTCCACAGGGCCCAGCCGAATCCGGCCTCTTGCCAATTCTTCAGGCAATCTTCCATCCAGGCGAGCACCACGGGGTGGGGTGTTTTGTTGTAGCAACCAAACTCGCCGACGATGACGCCGATTCCCTGGGCCTTGGCGTTTTTCCAGGGAACGATCGTTTTGTTCCAGAGCCACTGGCGATCCTCGGCCTCTTCCCCGGCAAACGGGTTGCCGCCCACGCCCGGCTGATAGGCGACCTGGGCCGGACGTTGGTTCCAGCCGTTGCGCAGCGCGAGGCGGTCCTCGGCAGCTCCGGGACGCTTCAGGCCGAGCTCGCTCAGTTGGAGCCAATCGCCGCCGGTTAGCGCCAGTTCTACCCGGCGAGCACCGGCGGGAATCTGGGTCTGGTAGTCGCGGTCATAGGTGTTCTGGTAGATCTTCCACTCCGGCTTGAACTCGGCCTTCTGCCATTCGCCTTCGCCGGGTCCGCAGACGAACTGTTTTTCCCAGATTATCTTCCCGTCGGCCTTGGCCACGAGCGTCGCGCGGGCGGAAACGGTCATTACGTGAACCCGGAGTGTCGTCTCCGCAGCAAAGGGGCCTTCGATCACCAGCGGCAGTTTGGCTTCCTTGCTCATGCCGCTCTTCTGCGGGGCGAACAATGTGCCGTAGGCCATCAGCCGCGGCCAGGTGGGCATGGGGAACTTGTCGGCTCCGTTCATCCAGCTCGCCTTGTAATGGGTCACATCGGCGGGCGTGTAGCCTCGCGTGGCTTGGGCTAAGCCCAACTCGGCCAGTTCGAGGACCGGATGCTGGCCCCACTGGAGGCCGTCGGAGATGATCAACCGATTGGGATCCTCCGCCCGGATTGCGGCCACGATCTTCTTGACAACTGCCACGTAGACGTCCGGCTCGATATGGGCCGGTTCGTTGAACAGGTTGAAACTGAGCCGTTCATTGGGGATTCCGCGGTAGCGCCGGGCGAAGGTGCCCCAGTGCAAGGCACAGACCCGTTGTGCTTCTGCGTCGGTCCAGAGGCTTTTGGGTTCCGGCGGCTTGGCTACGGTGTAGCCGGGGGCGCGGTGGAAGTTGATACAAACGTGGATCCCATACTTCTCGCCCCAGGCCACGGCTTGGTCGATGTCTTGGAGTTGCTTCTCGTTGAACTGGGTCCAGTCGTCCCCTTTGATCCAGATCCGATAGTCCATCGGCAGGCGGACGAAGTTGAAGCCCAGTTGGTGGATGAGTCGAAAGTCTTCTTCGAGAAACGGCCCGTTGTCTCCTCGACGGTAGAACTTTTCCAAGAGGTTGAACCCCCGCCATCGCGGCAAGTGCTTGGCGTCGGCCTTGGGGAGAACGGCGGCCGGTTCGGCGGAGGTCGCCTGTGATGGCGAGAACAATGTGATGGTCAGAACCAGGAGAACGAGGCTCAAAAGGGCTTGACGCATGGCGGGGCCTGTTGGCAACGGTTGCAGTGGAAGGTTCGAAACATTCCAACAGCATAGTCGAGTCTGGCGGCGGAGGCAAACCTGGGAATTGGACGGGGGAAAGCCTGGTCTTGCCGGCGTTCGTTTCGCCAACCGTTTGGGCTTTCTGCCGCGGGAAAGACTCTTCCAGGGGGCTGGGTTCTTTTCAGTACGGCCTTCGGGTTGCCGGGCAAAACGGCTCAACCCCCTGTTCCGAGGTGCGAGGAGAAATAACGGGCAAACGGGCTTAGAGGCCCTCGTCCAGAAATGTTGGAGGAAGACGTTCAGCTCGTCGTCCAGCGGGCGAAGGAGCAGTCTCCCCACACCCATCCGCGGATCATCAGCGACAACGGGGCGCAGTTCATCGGCCGTGACTTCAAGGGACTCATCCGCCCGTTGGGCATGACCCACGTACGAATGTCCCCCGGCTGTCCGCGAAGCAAGACACTCCGGGCTACGTTTCTACGCGTGCGGCTCGCGGCGATACTGGCCGGGGGTCTGGCCGGTGGCCTTTTTGAACAGCACGCACATCGATTCGACATAGCGGAAGCCAGCCAACTGGGCGATCTTGGCCAACGGGTAGTTGGTCATCGTCAAGAGTTGTTTGACATGCCCCAACTGCACGCGGGTGATTTCATCCCGGGGCGAACGGCCCAACAGGGCGGCAAAGCGACGTTCCAGCGTGCGCCGCGACATGGGCACGTGGGCCAGAAGATCGTCGACGTCGATCCCGTCGCACGCATGCTGGCGGATGTAGTGCAACGCGGCGGCCACGTCGGCATCGGCCACGGCGACCAGATCGGTTGATTGACGGGCGACGACGCCCCGCGGCTCGACAATCGTCTTGTCCAGGGAAGGGGCTTCTCCCTGCATCAAACGGTCCAACAGCGCGGCGGCCTGGTAGCCGACTTCCTCGGGATGCTGCTCGACGCTCGACAGCGGCGGCTGCGACAGCTCGCAGATCACCTCGTCGTTGTCCACGCCGATCACGGCGACTTCTTCCGGTACGGGCAAATTGAGGTCGCCGCAGGCCATCAGGATCTGATGTGCTCGCAGATCGTTGCAGGCCATCAGGCCCACGGGCTTGGGGAGCGATTGGAGCCAGCGGGCGATCGTCTCCTCGCAGCGGAGCTCATAGTCTTCGCTGGCGGCAATCAGCGTTCGTCGATGCCGGCGGGGCGGGGCGTAAACGCTCACCGCGTAGCCCAAGGCGGTCAGATGTTCGACGAAATGGCGGCTCCGGTCGTCGGAGGAGAACACCCCAGGCAGACCGCAATAGGCGAAGTGGCGCAGGCCACGCTCGATCAGGTGTTCAGCGGCCAGCCGGGCGATTGCCTGATTGTCGGTAATCACGGCCGGGATTGTGCCCCCGTCCTCATGTTCGAACAGGTCGACGACCGGAAGTCCCAACTGCTTGATTTGCGCGGCCAGCTTGCGATTCTCGATTCGGGCGATGATCCCGTCCCCCTGCCAGTTGCGCAGCCAGGAGGGGGCTGTGTCGGACAGTTTGCGCTCGGTATGATAGACCTTCCAGCGACCGTGGGTCTGGACGTACTGGCCAATGCCCCGCAGAACCCCGCGTCCAAAGTTGCGCGACCACTCGACCAACAGGGCCACCTTCCGAATGCGGTGCCGGACACGGGACATGACGCAAACCGTCGAGTCGGAGTAAGGAATCAGGAACGTCCATGGTCGTCGCCGATGATTGGATCGGCGAGCACCAGCTCTCGGGAATCGCCTTGATTATAAATCCACTGAGGGTGGTTGTCACCACCAGGCATGCTTTCGGGGCCGACGAGTGGCCTGTTGGGCCGAATCGGCTCTCGGAGCGTCCGCTCTGTCTGGCTGGATGCCGGATAAAGCTGGGGGAGGAGAACCACGGATGACTCGGATAGCACGGGGGGCGCAGCCAAGGCGCGTTGTCCGGACCAGGCCTGGCGTGGCCGCCTGACGCAAACTCTTAAACGTTTTGACGCATACGGCCATTGATGGGGCCTGTGGCGAAGCCTAGACTACGCGCATCATGGGAGGGTGACAGGTTTCCGGTTTATCGTGCGGCCGAAACCAAAAGGGGGCTTGCCTGGAGCGGTTCCAGGCAGACATTCAGCGGCAATCTTGAGAACCAGAGGGAATGAGCAGCCATGAATCGACACGCCGAGTCAACGCATGCGGAATCGACCCACGCCTCACGCCGGGAGTTCCTCCAGTGGGGTGGAAAAGTAGCTGCGGGGACAGCGCTGGCCGGAATGGCTGTCCCTCACGTTCACGCGGCTGAGGACAATACGATTCGTCTGGCCCTGATCGGCTGCGGCGGACGCGGCAGCGGCGCGATCGCCAATGCCTTCGAAGCCCCCGGCGGACCGGTCAAACTTGTGGCTATGGCCGACATTTTTGAGAAGCGGCTGGAGACGTCCCATCGCAACCTGAGCAAGATGTATCCCGACAAGGTCGATGTGCCGCAAGACCGCCGCTTCGTCGGGTTCGACGCGTTTAAGAAGGCGATCGACTGCCTCCGTCCCGGCGACGTGGCTGCGCTATGTACCTATCCGGCCTTCCGTGTGGTGCATCTCGATTATGCTGTGTCCAAGGGGGTCAACGTCTTTATGGAAAAGTCGTTCGCCACCGACCCGGTTGGCATTCGCCGGGTGATCAAGGCGGGTGAGGAGGCCGAGAAAAAAAACCTGAAGATCGCCGCCGGCCTGATGTGCCGCCACTCGCGGAACCGCCAGGAACTGATCAAACGGATTCGCGACGGGGAATTGGGCGACATCCAACTGATCCGCGCCTACCGCATGGAGCCGGTCGGCCCGATGGGCAAGAAGCCGGAAGGGGAAAACGAGATCCTTTGGCAAGTGCGCAATTCGATCCGCTTCCTCTGGGTCTCCGGGAGCCTGTGGGCCGAGATGGACATCCATCAGATCGACGAAATCTGCTGGATCAAGGACGCCTGGCCGGTCACGGCGCATGCGGTTGGCGGCCGTGCTGCCAATAGCATTGATTGCAGTCAGAACTTGGACAGTTTCTCCGTTGAGTGGACTTTTCCGGACGGCACCAAGGCGTACGATGTGGTGCGCTACCTGCCGAACTGCTATACCGAGTTCTCCACGTTTCTTCATGGCACGAAGTGTGCGGCTCAGTTTTCCGGGGCGATTCACGCCGCGACGGTGCAGACCTACAAGGATCAACGCTGCAATGCGGACAACATCGCCTGGAAGGCCCCCAAGGAAGAGTGCACCCCGTGGCAGGCTGAGTGGAACGTCCTGTTGGACAACATTCGCAACGATCGGCCGCAGAACGAGGCCAAGCGTGCGGCCATGTCGAATCTGGCCGACATGATGGGCCGGGCGGCCGTGCACATGGGGAAAGTCATCACCTGGGACGAGATGATGGCCTCCAACTTCCAGTGGGTTCCCGGCGGCATCGATGCGGTCGACGAGAATACGAAACCGTTCGTCGAGTGCGACGCCCAAGGGCGTTACCCGGTTCCTGTCCCCGGCCAGTGGGTCGAGGTGTGACGAACTCGATGGCACGAGGCACACTGGGGGTATTGTCCACGTTGCGCTGCGCCGCCCGAGCGTCGGGCGGCGCAGGGCGTGTGTCTGCTACTTGAACGGTTGCTTGCCATGAATCGACCTGGGATTCTGCTGCTTGTCGTCGTGTTGCTCTGCAATGAGGGGAGGGCTGACCACTCTCGCAAAACGTCCGGGTGGCCGGATTCTGCTCCGCTGACCAAGCGGAACTTCATTCTGGCCTTGCAGAGGGACGCCTTCGTTCGGGTTGACGTGTTGGGCGAGCGGCTCTTCCGTATTCGCCATAGCAAGACGGGCGAGTGGACCGAATCCGGTTTGAATCGCTATGGGATCTTCAGCACCACGTTTCCCGAGGTCGCGACGGAAAAGACGGAAGCCGATGGGGCTTACGTGCTTCGGACGAAGCAGGGCGACTCGCTTCTGGTCTCCGCCTTTTCCAAAGAAGTCCGTTTGCCGGAAGGTGTTTGGATCGACTTCTGGAGTGGGAAACGGACTGCCGGGCCGGCGACGCTTCCCGTCGAGGTGACGCCCACGCAGGGCGGCGCGCTGTGGGTGAAAAGCGGGGCGATCATTCCGACCTGGCCGCTGAAGAACCATGTCGAGAAGGGCTGGTCGCCGGAAATCGGGCTGTTGGTCTATCCGGCCGAACGCAGCAGCTTCACCCTCTATGAAGACGACGGCGCGAGTCTCGGGTATCGCAAGGGGCAGTTCGCCCGGACGCTCTTGAGTTGCGAAACGAGCGGAAAGACTGTCAAACTCTCGATCGGTGGCCGGGAAGGCAGCTATGCCGGGATGCCGGAGACTCGTGACTTCACGGCGACGATTCAGATGCCGGCCCGTCCGGGGCGTGTGAGCTTGGACGGCACGGCCGTGACCGACTACGAGTGGAACGACGCGACCTCGACCGCCACGGTCAGGTTTCCCGCATGCGGGAAGACGCCGAAGGTGTTGATCCTCAACTAGTGAACAGATGAGAACGCAAATGGGCCGTTTACATCCTGGTGTGTGGTTTCTGGCTGCTCTGATTACGCCGTCATTGGTCATTGCGGGGGAGCCTGGCTTGCTGGGCCACTGGAAGTTCGATCAAGGGAAGGGGGACACGGTTGAAGATAGTTCGGGCTGTGGCAATACGGCGGAGCTTGCCGGCGCCGAGTGGGCAAAAGGCCCGTTCGGCACGGCGCTGCACCTCACCGGGAACGACTCGTACGCCACCGTCCCGCAGCTTGCCGGACTCGACGGTTCGGACGAGTTGACCGTCGAGGCCTGGGTTCTCTGGGAGGCCGGCGGACGTTACCCGAACATTGTCACGGGCGGGCAGTGGAGCCCGGGCGGGTTTCTTCTGTTCGTGGCTGACAATAGCTGCTCCTTCCGCATGGGCCGGCCGAAGGAAGTGGGAGATTCCGAGTATAAGTGGCAGGAGACTTCCGCGCCGCTGGTGGGTCGGTTCGAGACAGGCAAGTGGTATCATCTCGTGGCCACGTTCAAACGGCCGGTCGTGACGACGTATGTGAACGGCCAGAAGGTAGGGTCGGCTCAGTGGGACTATCCGGTCGGTTTTCGGGGGCCGCTGGAGATCGGGCGCTGGGGGGGCCAGTCGGGTCACACGGGGCGGCTCGCCGCTGGGAAGAGGTTCAATCGTGCGCTGTCGGCCGACGAGGTTCTGGCGCGCTATGCGGG
>CAZLDQ010000007.1:19200-55569 GCA_964558295.1 uncultured Planctomycetaceae bacterium
CGCGCGGGCGCGTGGCCCGCCCCCCCCCGCCGCCGCCCCGCGCCCCCCGCCCCCCCGCCCGCGCGGCCCCCGCCGGGCCACAAGGGGCTGATCGACGAAGTGAAGATCTTCAATCGTGCTCTGTCGGCCGACGAGGTTCTGGCGAGCTATGCGGCCCAGTCGCCCCGGCGGACGACGCCGGACCAGACGCCGCGTGAGGTCACTGCCGCCTTGGCTGTGCCCATGGCCGTGATTGAGAATCAACTCGCCAGGTTGGAGATCGACGCACGGGGCCGATGTATCGCACTCATTGAGAAAAGTACGGCCCGCAACCTGCTCGCCAAACCGGGGCCCATGGCCACGGTCAAGGTGAAGGGGAGCGAGCTTCGCCGAACGGCCTGTTCGTATGTGGATGGCCGGTTGACACTGGGCTTTGGTCAAGACGAAGCCAAGGTTGTGCTCCAATGCGACAGCAAGGGGCGATACTGGACGTTTACCGTGCTCGCCGTGGAAGGGAAGGGGGTCGAGTCGCTCGCGTTTCTCTCGCTGCCGCTTGTGCGGGGAACACTTGCTAGTTCCACGTCGGGGGCGGTGGTGGGGGACGATTGGGGCGTCTGTCTGCGCGAGCTGAACCTCCAGACCGAGGTTGCGCTGAGTGGTTCGCCTGTCAGCCTGGGGGCCAACTGCAATTCCACGTACGGTTTGGTTGGGGCCAAGGTGGGCTTGGTGGCAGGACCCGTCGATCAGCTTCGCCCGGCCTTGCAGGACTTGGTCAAGGCCGAGGGCGTGCCGCAGTCCGGGCAGGGCGGTCCCTGGGCGCTTGCGGCCGAGGGAATTCGTGGCTCCTACCTGTTTTCCCATCCGTCGGAACGGGAGGTGGAGCGATGGATCGACCTCGGCAAACGGGGCGGGTTCACGCATCTGCACTTCGACGGCTGGTACAAGTCGCTCGGCCACTACGAGCCTCACCCGGCGCTGTTCCCCAATGGCTTGGAGGGGATGAAGACGATGGTCCGCAAGGTTCACGCCGCCGGTTTGAAGGCGGGCATGCACACCCTGACCGGCTGCATCGCTCCCCATGATCCTTGGGTGACGCCTGTGCCCGACAAACGGCTTGCCGCCGATGCCACCTATACCCTGGCGGCTGACATGGACGAGAAGTCGGACACGATTCTTACGGTCGAGAAGCCGCAGGAGCACGACACGATCTGGAGTTATTCCGGTCGTGGCAACGCGATTCGCATCGGCGACGAGATCATCCAGTATTCGGAGATATCGTTCACTCCGCCGTATGGATTTTTGAAGTGTACCCGGGGGGCATTCAAGACCAAGCCTGGCGTGCACCGGAAGAATGAACAGGTGGATCACCTGCGGCAGATCTACATTGCCTTTTATCCCGACGAACGGTCGACATTGGTCGGTGAGGTGGCCGATGCCATTGCCCGGGTCTACAACGAGTGTGAGTTTGATCAGATCTACATGGACGGTTCCGAGGGCATGGGGAGCATTCACGCGATTCAAACGATGCGTGATGCGATCTACAAGCGGCTGAAACGTCCCGCCGTGGTCGAGGCGAGTTGCTGGGATCATTGGAGCTGGTACTACCACTCGCGGATTGGCGCCTGGGATCATCCCAAGTGGGGGCTGAAGGCGTTTACCGACTTGCACTGTGCGAGTATTCCGGCCTACCGCGAAGGGGCGCTGTTGCAGGCTCAACTCGGCTGGTGGGTTGTCCTCGGGCCGAGCCGCGCCAACCGTGCCGAAACGCCGGACGAAATGGAGTACTTCTGCTGTAAGACCTTGGCCTATGACGCGCCGTCGTCAACCCAGGGGATTGGCTCGCTCGCCTCTCCGGCCAACGCTCGGATGCAAGAGTATCTCACCATGGCCGGATGGTATGAGCGGTTACGACTGGCCAACTACTTCCCCGAATCGGTGAAGGAGCAGCTTCGCCAGCCGGGCAAGGATTTTCATTTGGTTCAGGCGGACGACGGCTCGTGGCAGTTCTTGCCCACCAACTACCAGACGCACAAGGTTACCGGACTGGAGAATGGTTCGAGCACGTGGCGACTGACGAACGAGCATCCGACGCAACCGTTGAAGCTGCGCCTTGAAGCCCTGTACGGAGTGGCCTCGTACGACAGCCCGGAAGCGGTGCTCCTTGCCGACAGTTCCAGCCTCGACCAGTTCACGGTACAGAAGACGGCCAGCGGCGTGACACAGGCTTTGAGCCGGGCGACCGACCAGGTCAAGGTGGGCAAGGCCAGCCTGTGCTTCTCGGCTACCAACAAACGCGAGTCAGCCAAGGGTGCATGGGCCCACGTGGGCATGAGGTTCAAGCCGCCCTATCTGAACGCTGCTCCGTGCGATGCCCTGGGGGTTTGGATTCATGGTGATGGCAAGGGAGAGGTACTCAATATCCAGCTTGTCACGCCCCGGGAGTATATGCATGCTTTGGGCGAGCATTACGTGACGATCGACTTCACGGGCTGGCGGTATGTTGAGATTCCGCTTCGGGAACGGGATGCCGACAAGCATCGCGACTACGAGTGGCCCTACGCCAGTCTGAGCGGGATCTACATGACCCCGGTCAACATGGCCCACATCAGCGAGGTGAACCTCTATTTGAACAACGTGCCGCCGGGCGACACGGCCACGGTGTATCTCAGCCCGATCAAAGCCCTGCGCACACGCAGCGTGACGATTGGCAATCCGACAGTGGAGATCAACGGCGCGAGGCTGACGCTTCCCGCCACGCTTGCCAGCGGCGACTACGTCGAATTGGCGTCGGCGGACGATTGCCGGGTTTACAACGAGCGGGGAACATTGCTTGAACGGCTCACGCTCAAGGGCAAGCTGCCGGTGCTCAACGCAGGGGAGAATCAGATGGCGTTTTTCTGCGACGCGCCTGCCGGCTTCGCCGCGCGGGCTGACGTTACGGTGGTGACCCACGGGACGCCGCTCAAGGAGCGTTCGTCCGCTGACGCGATCAACTGGGCGCTGTTGCGGGATGAGTACGAAGTGCCTCGCATCGTGACGAAGCTTGACGGCCAAGAGAACACTTGGACGACGATCTGCCGGAAGGATGCAAAACCCTTGCCGTGTGGTGTTGAGATCGACGTGGAACAGGTCAACGCGTCCGACGCGGCGTACAACAGTCGGGGGACGCTGACGCTCGAGAGTTTCGACAGTCCGGAGTTCTTTGCCGATCCGTCAGGAATGCCCCCGGCCAAGGCTGTGTACGATGCGAAGAGCAAGAGCGTTACTGTCAAGCCGGGAGTGACTCAGACGCTCGAGCGTGCCACCGATCAGGTGAAGATCGGCTCGGGCGCTGCACGGTACACGGCGACAAGTACGCTTGGCGACAACGGCGGTTGGTCGGTTTATGGACGGCAGTATCGCGAGCCGCTCGACCTATCGAAGTTCCAGGCCCTGGGGTTCTGGCTCTACGGCGACGGCAAGGGCGAGGCGTTCAAGTTGCAGCTGCGCGACAAGTCGGGGGGCTGGATCGATATGGTCACCCACGTCAATTTCACCGGCTGGCGTTATCAGCAGTTCGACTTCTCCGGGCCGGGCAATTTGGACCGTTCCAAGATTGGGCAACTGCTCATCTATTACAATGGGGTGCCGGCCAACCAGACGGTCACTTGTGTCGTGGATGACATTCGTGCCGTGCCGACAATTGCCCGACTGCGGAACCCTGAACTGACGGTTGGTGCGACACGGCTGAGGATCCCGGTCGAGGTGGCTGCGGGCGACCGGCTTGTGTTGGATGGGCAGGGGCAATGTCGCTATTATCGAAAAGGCAAGTCGGAACCGGAGAGGATCGAGCCGGAAGGAGGGCCGCTGACGCTCCAGCCCGGGCAGAACCGAGTGGGGCTGTCGTTCGGGACGGACTTGTTGCCCGAGTTCCGCGTGGCGGTGTCGCTGGTCAAACACTATCAGTAGGGGGTTCCTGTGAGCTACCTCGGCCTCGATATTGGCACTACGGGCGCAAAGGCGGGGATCTTTGATGGCGAAGGCCGGCTGGCGGCTCTGGCGTATCGGGAATATCCGCTTCTTGCGCCCGAGCGTGGCTGGGCGGAAGTCGATTCCGAGCAGGTTTGCCAGGCGTGTATGGAGGTGATTCAAGAGGCGGCGGCAAAGTGTCCTAGCGACCCAGTGGCCGGAATGGGCATCTCCTGCCAAGGCGAAGCCTTCACACCCGTGGCGGCCGACGGCCGGATTCTCGGCAACGGCATGGTGTCGTCCGACGCTCGGGCGGCAGGGATCGTCAACGCATGGAGCCGCCAGTTCGGCGAGAAGCGGCTCTATGAGAGCACGGGGCACACGCCGCACCCGATGTTTACGATCTACAAACTCCTCTGGTTGCGCGAGCATCGGCCTGAGGTATGGCAAGCGGCGGCCCGGTTCTACTGTTTTGAAGAGTTGATGCAATCGCGGCTCGGCTTGGAGCCGGCGATCAGTTGGCCGCTAGCCGGTCGGACCATGCTGTTCAACGTGCGCGAGCACCGCTGGGAAGAAGGGATTCTTTCGGCCGTCGGGCTCGATGCCTCGCGTTTGGCTCCGCCGGTGTCCTCGGGGGCGGTGGTCGGCACCATTGCCCCGAAGATTGCTGGAAGGCTTGGTTTGCCGGAAAACGTCCTGGTGGTGGCCGGCGGCCATGATCAGCCTTGCGGCGCGTTGGGAGCAGGCATTGCTGAGCCGGGGCGGGCCATGTATGCCACCGGGACGGTCGAATGTATCTGTCCGGCCTTCGACCGTCCGATCTTCGCCGACAAGCTGTTTCAGAGCAACCTTTGCACGTATGACTACACCTTGCCCGGGATGTATACCACGGTGGCGTTCAGCTTGACCGGGGGCAACGTGCTTCGCTGGTTCCGCGACCAGTGGGCCCAGACGGAAGTAGCCGAGGCCGCTCGCAGCGGTGTGGAGGTGTACGAGTTGATCCTGCGCGGCGTGGACCGCGAGCCGACGGATTTGCTCGTGCTTCCTTACTTCACCCCCTCGGGTACCCCGTACTTCGATGCCGAGGTGCCCGGTGCGATCCTCGGTTTGCGGCTTTCGACGACGCGGGGCCAGGTGCTTCGGGCTCTGTTGGAGGGTGTGGCGTTGGAGATGCGGTTGAATGTGGACATTCTCGACCGCGCCGGGCTGACGATTCACGAATTTCGGGCGATCGGCGGCGGGGCCAAGAACCCGGTGCTGACCCAGTTGAAAGCCGACGTCCTCGGCCGGCCGATCACCACGCTGGCCGTCACCGAAGCCGGCTGCTTGGGCGTCGCCCTGTTGGCCTGCGCTGCCCATACCGGCGCAAAGCCCCAGGATCTTGTTGGGGCTTGGGTCAAGCCGACGAGCATTGTCGAGCCGGATCCGCACCGGGCGAGACAATATGAAGAGAAGTTTGCCGCATACAGGGAACTGTATCCGGCGATTAGACAATGGGTGGGGAAGAAATGACGAATGTCGAAAAGCAAAGGACGAAGGAACTCCGAAGGAGGAAGCACGAAGAGGGTGGTTTCGGGTTTTGTGCTTCGTCCTTCCTGCGTCATTTGAATTTCGTCTTTCATGCTTCCTTCACCGGTTGATGTACCATATTTCCGAACGGAAAGGGGGGCCGTATGCCACACAAGTCGACTGATCGACGTCGCTTTCTGAAGGCGGCGAGTGCCGCGTTGGCGGCTCCTTATTGGATTCCCGCTAGGGTGCTCTCGGCGCCGGGCCGACCAGGAGCCAACGATCGGATTCGCGTTGGGTTGATCGGCGCCGGACACCGCTCCGAGGCGTTGATCAAGGAGAGCCCTGCTGACTTGCAGCTTGTGGCCGTGGCCGACTGTGATTTGCGCATGATCGCCCATTACTTGCCGATCTATCGGAAGCACGAGGGATCGATTGTTGCCAAAGAGTGTTCATCGTATCAGGACTACCGGCAGATGTTGGCCAAGGAGAAGCTCGATGCGGTCTTCGTAGCCACCACGACCCACGCCCGGGTGTTGGCCTGTCTCCATGCGATGCAAGCTGGGCTCGACGTGTACGCGGAGAAACCGCTCACGCTTTCGATCGAGGAAGGGCAATACCTGGTGCGTGCCGAACGGAAGTATGGAACCGTGTTCCAGACGGGGACCCAACAGCGTTCGATTGCCATCAACAACTTTGGGAGCGATCTGGTGCGAAGTGGGGCGATCGGCAAGGTGCGGGTCGTCAAATGCCCGAACTTTCCTGGCCCTCGCCCGCTCCCACAGTTAGCTGCCCAGCCGACGCCTCCGGAGATGAACTGGGACTTGTGGTGCAATCAGACCGAGTTGATTCCGTTCAGTTCGGAATTGCATCCGGGATTGGGCCGTTGGGCTCGTTTCCGGCCGTACTGTGGGTGGTTGGTTACCGGTTGGGTTCACGCTTTCGACCAGGTTCAACGGGCTTTGGGGACGGACGAGACCGGCCCGGTCGAGGTCTGGCCGGAGGAAGCGGGGCCCGACGGCCGGGTCTCGCTGCGCTACGCCACCGGGACGGTGTTGAAGCTCGACATGCCCGAGAACAAAGGTCCTCGCATGGGCGGGATTTTTGTGGGCGAGAAGGGGAAGATCGAGATCAACCGGAATCGCCTAGCCAGCAATCCGCCGGAGTTGATTGCCGGGGCTCCAGCACCGGCCGACAAATCCGAGTACGCCAGCGTCTCGCACGAACACATCCGCAATTGGGTCGAGTGCATGCGCACGCGGAAAAAGACGGTTGCCCCGGCGACCGTTGGGCACCGCAGCACGACGATCTGCCATTTGATCGATATTTGCCGCGAATTGGGGCGGAAGTTGCAATGGGACCCTGTCAAAGAAGAGTTCGTGGGCGACCCGGAAGCCAACGCCTTGTGTTCCCGGCCGCGCCGAAAGGGGTACGAGTTGCCGCAAATCTAGTGTGGACGATGTGAATGAAGACAGCCAGTCTTGCTCGATTGGCCGACCGACCTGAAAACACGCGGCACAAGTGCCGCGGCCAAACGAATACTCAACCACCAACTACTCCATACTGCGTACCGCGTACTGTGTACCGTGTACTGTGTACTGTGTACTGTGTACCGCGTACCGCGTACCGCGTACCGTAACGCCCGAAAAGGACCACGTCGATGATTCAACCTACCGTTGGCTTTGTTGTCTACGGCGTACACAAGGACGGCTTGCAGGACCCGATGGGCCAGCCGTTTATCGATGACGCCCTGGTGGCCCGATCGAAGAAAGCATTGACGGATCAGGGAATCCGGCTGGTCGAGCACGACGTGGTGGTGGCTTCCAAAGAAGAAGCCCGCACGGCGATGAAGAAGATGAAGGACAACGACGACGTCGATTGCGTGATCCTCTTCTCCGGCACGTGGGTCTGGAGTGCCCATATGATCGGGGCGATTCGCGACTATGCGATGACCGGCAAGGGACTCTTGCTCTGGACCCATCCGGGCTCCCAGGGTTGGCGCCCTGTGGGTGGGTTGGTATTGCACGGGGCTTTGATGGAAATTGGAATTCCGCACAAGTTCGTCTACGGCGCGGCAGACGAGTGGAACGAGGTGAGGAAAATCACCAGCTACTGCCGCGCCGCCCATATGAAGAACTGGCTCAACTTGTCGACGATCGGTACCTTCGGCGGACGCGGTATGGGGCAGACCTGCGGCGTGGCCGATCCGAGCCAGTGGATGAAAATGTTCGGCGTGGATATTGACTCCCGCGATACGACCGAACTGCTCCGCACGGCCGAGGCGGTCACGGCCGACGAACTCGATGCCCTGGAACCGCGGATCAAGGAGCTTTTCGGTTCGGTTCCCGAACGCAACACGGTCAACGAACGCTCGATGCGGCTCTACCTGGCGATCAAGAAGCTCGTGGCCAAGAACCAGTGGGACTGTTACACGATCCAGTCGTTCCCCGGATTGGGCGACGATTATGCGGCCACCTGTTTCGCGCAGAGCATGATGCTCGAAGACGGTTGGGGCACGTCGACGCTCGGTGATTTCAACACGGCTTTGAGCGTGCTGTTGCTCACCAAACTGAGCAAGGAGCCAGTCTATTACGGCGACCTGCAACACATCAACAAAGCCAACGGCGAGATCAAAATCATTGGCGACGGCGCCTGTCCGCCCTCGCTGGCCTCGAAGCTCGGTCCGGCCGGTTTCGCGGAGCATGGAATTCCCACGGAGGGCGAAGCGGGTGGGCTGTCGGTGAAACTGGTCTGCAAGGTGGGCGAAGGCGTCTTGGCCCGGCTGGGACGTGTCGACGGCCGCTTCACCATGGTGCTGAGCCGCTGCTCGATTTTCGAGCCCCCGGCGGATCAGCTTCCGGCCCGGCAGCGCGAATGCGGCATTCCTTTCTGGCCGCATGGTTTTGTGACCGCCCATTGCGATATGGACAAACTATTGGAGAACTGGACCAACGAGTACGCCTGCTTGGGCTACGGCGAGCAGTTGTACGACGATCTGATCGAGTTCTGCAAGATGACGGGGATTGAAGCG
This sequence comes from uncultured Planctomycetaceae bacterium, assembly GCA_964558295.1. Taxonomy (GTDB): domain Bacteria; phylum Planctomycetota; class Planctomycetia; order Pirellulales; family Thermoguttaceae; genus JBDKTH01. Next base: position 27,668 of record CAZLDQ010000007.1, read on the forward strand.
ATTTTGCCGTGAGGGAGGTGTTCACGGCGGACGAAGGACAGAGGTTGAGCGCTGACGGGTGAAAGCCGAGCGTTGACCGCTCCAAGGAGAACGTTGGTGGAAGAACTTCTGCTAAAAGACTACCGACCCAAGTGCCTGCTGAACCTTCCGGCTCATATTCCCGAGCAGGCGCGCTTCCCGGTGATCGATGCCCACAATCATCTCTTTGGCGAACTCGCTCCGGAAAAACTGATCGAGGTAATGGATGCCGTGGGGGTGCGGGTGTGGGTCAATGTGACCGGCAACACGACGATGCCGCTGGTGAACAACACCTACACCATCGCCCGGCGTGAGATTGACGTCTTCCTGGACAACTACGCAAAACGCTACCCGGGCCGGTTTGCCGCTTTCACGATGGCCGACTTTGCCCAGTGGGACGATCCGGTGCTTTTGCGCGACGAGTCCTCGGTTGATCGCTGCATCGCGCAACTGGAGGCCGACGTGGCGAAGGGGGCCTGTGGGCTCAAGGTGACCAAGGAGCTTGGCCTGCGGTTTTGTGATAGCGAGGGCAAGATGCTTCCGGTTGACGACAAGAGGTTGTTTCCGATTTGGCGGCGGGCCGGCGAGTTGGGCGTCCCGGTGTTGATTCATGTGTCCGATCCGATCGGTTTTTTTCTCCCCTTCGATGCCGAAAACGAGCACTATCTCACGCTTCGCGAGTTTCCCGGCTGGAGTTTTCAGAACGTGCCCATTTCGAAGTGGGAACTGTTGGAGCAACGTAATCGGATGATTGCCGCGCATCCGGCCACGACGTTCCTGTTACCCCATGTGGCCAACCATCCCGAGGATCTGGCCTCGGTCGGCCGGCTGTTGGATGAACTGCCTAATGTGGTGATTGACTTCTCCGCCCGAATGGACGAACTCGGCCGCCAGCCGTACACGGCCCGGGATTTTATGATCCACTACCAGGACCGGATTCTTTTCGGCGTGGACATGCCCGTCTCGCCGGAAGTCTACCGCTGCTATTATCGCTTCTTGGAGACCCGCGACGAGTATTTTGACTACCCCGATTATATCGGCCGCTTCGGCGTCTATACCCGCTGGAAGCTCTATGGGCTCCATCTGCCGGATGAGGTCCTGCGGAAGATTTATTATGAGAACGCCCAGCGGGTGATTCCGGGGGTGAGCGTGGAGTGAGGAAGCCATGCCGAATGTTGAATGTCCAAATGACGAACAAATGACGAAGCACGCAGCACGAAGGGGCGGATATGAACGCGAAGCGGCACGGACGTTTCGTGATGCGTTCTTCGTCGTTTGGTCGTCATTGTATTTCGACCTTCGTCATTCTCAAACAACCAAAACACCCATCACATCACATCACATCAACTCATAGCATACAGGACTCTCAACCATGACCAAACCCATACGCTGGGGCCTCATCGGCCTGGGATGGTTCGGCGGGGTGCACGCGGAGGTGCTTGCGACGATGCCGGGGATCGAACTGGCGGCGGTGTGCACGCGGCGCCCGCAGCGGTTGGCCGAGGTGGCCGACCGGTTCCATGTGTCGAAGCGGTATACGAATTACCATGAGCTGTTGGCCGATCCGGAGATCGACGTGGTCGGGATCACGACGCACATCGACGATCACCGCGATATCGCGATTGATGCGCTGAACAGCGGCAAGCACGTCTTCCTGGAAAAGCCGATGGCCCCCACGGCGGCCGACTGCGACCTGATCCTCGAAGCGGCCCGGAAGGCGGCGGGTTTCTTGATGGTCGGGCATATTTGCCGGTTTGACCCGCGCGTGGCGTTGGCCAAGCAGGCGATCGACGAAGGGAAGATCGGCAAGATTGTCTCGATGCACGCGAGGCGGAATTTGTCGAAGGCCATTGGTCGGATGGTGCTCGACAACATTTCCGCCCTGATGGGCGACGGCATCCACGACGGTGACCTGATGCTCTGGTTCAGCAAGGCCAAGCCCGTGAGCGTCTATGCCCAGGAAATTCACCCGGGAACGAACAAGTATCCCGACGGCGGCTGGGCCATGGCCCGGTTGGACAGCGGAGCGATTGCGGTGATCGAGTCGATTTGGCATCTGCCGGAATCGACGCCTTACCAGATCGACGCGCGGATGGAGGTGATCGGCACGGAGGGGGCGATGTACATCAACTGTGGCGAGGCGGGCTTGGAGATCCACGACGGAGCCGGCAACCGCATGCCGGATACGCTTTACTGGCCGAATGTGTTCGGCCAGCGGTTCGGCATCCTGCGCGCGGAGCTTCGCTACTTTGCCGACTGTGTGGCGGAAGGTCGCCCGCCGGAGCGGATTTCGCCCGAGGAATCGCGTGCTGCCGTTGCGCTGTTGGCCGCTGCGCAAGAATCGTCGAAGACCGGCCAGATTGTGCAGTTGTGAACCCCCGATTGTTCAAAACGGAGCGTCCCCATGCAATTCGACCATCTTGGGATGATCACCACGGAAAAGAAGGCCGACGAGATCTACGTTGAGGCCACGAAAGTCTGGGTGACCGACTTTCAAAACCACCCTTACCACATCGAATGGCTGCGTTTCGAGCCCGATAGCCCGGTGACGGGACCGGTGCGTGAGAAACCCCACGTGGCATTCCGTGTCGCGAGCATCGAAGAGGCTGCCAAGGGGCTCAAAGTCCTCCTCGAACCGTTTGACGCGGGCATTGCCCGGGTCGGTTTCTTCCAGACGCCTGACGGCGCGATCGTGGAGTTTATGGAATACCCTAAGGAGTAGATGAAGAAAAGGGAGAACAACTCAATCATGGCAACGATCAAGCATGTGATGGTGACCGGGGCCAGCGGCAAGCTGGGCTATCCGCTTTGCAAATCCCTGTTGGAAAGCGGTTACGAGGTGATTGCGTGTGATCGCCGGTTGCCCGTCGGTCTCGACGGGCTTGAAGAGGTCAAGCTCGACGTGGCCGATGCGGCCGCGGTCGAAGAAGTGGTTTCACGCAGCGATGCGGTGATCCATCTGGCCAGTTGCAAGGAAGACCGACAGGCGGTGATCGATGTCAGCGCCCGTGGGACGTTCAATGTGCTCGATGCGTCGATGCGCACCAAGAAGCCGCGGCGAGTGATCCTAGCCAGCGGCGACGCTTCGATGGGAATTTACTTCAATCCCCAGCCGGTTCCCATTCGCGAAGATATGCCGCTGGCCGCGTATCCCGGCTACTATGCCTTCTCGAAGGTGATCGAGGAGGTTATGTTCCGGCAGTACTTTGTCCAGTACCAGGTGCCGACGGTTGTTTTGCGCATGTCGTGGATCCAGGTTGAAGACGATATTCTGACCCACCTGACCGTGGCCGGCGAGTCGTTCGGCGTGCCGGTGTGGAATGACCTGATGGACGAGAAGCAACGGGCTCTGTTCGCCGACGGTCGCGATGCCACGGTAGCCCTGCGCCATCCCGACGGAAAGCCGATGCTCCGTCACATCGTGGCCGTGGAAGACTGCGTCCAGGCGTATCTCTTGGCCCTGAACGCTGAAGGGATTGAGGGCGAGACGTATAATATTGCCATGGCCGAGGCGTTCAATTACGTTGACGCGGCCGAATATGCCGCGAAGAAACTGGGGGTCGAAACGATCACGCTGGTCGATCCCGTGGGGCACGACTTCTACAACGACATCAGCAAAGCCCGCTGGCAGCTCGGCTACCGCCCCCAGTACGACATCTATACCCTGATCGACAGCGCGGTCGCCTTCCGCCAAAGCGGCGCCCAGCGCCGCGAACGCTCGGGCTTCAAAGGATAGTGTGTTTCAGCGTTTGCATGAGTCATTGGTCATGGTTCCTTTTCCCTGACTTCTCGCTCTCCCTCTTCCAAGGAAATCAGCTATGCATCTTCACGACAAAGTCATCCTTATCACCGGCGGGACCTCGGGGATTGGCGAGGCCTGCACGGAACTTTTTGTCCGACATGGGGCGAAAGTTGTCACGATGTCGATCCAGGAACAGCAGGGCGCAGCCCTGGCCAAGCGGCTGTGCGATGAGGGGGGGGCCTGCCTGTTTCACTACGGCGACGTGAGCAAGGAGCCAGATGTGAAAGCGGCCGTGGACTTGGCTGTCAATCAGTTTGGCAGACTCGACTGCGTTCATTCCAACGCCGGCGTCTTGCGGAACCAGAAGATTACGGACATCACGGTCGAAGAGTTTCAGCTCGTGATCAACGTGAACCTACTCGGGCCGGTGCTGGTCGCAAAACATGCGATTCCTGTCATGGAGCGGCAGGGCAGGGGGGTGATTTGTTTTACCACTTCGGTGGCGGCCGATATCGGGTTCCCGTCGCACGCAGTCTACGGTGCTTCGAAGGCTGCGTTGGTCGCCATGATCCGCAGTCTTACCACGGATCACAGCCCTAAGGGCGTGCGGTTTGTCGGGGTTAGCCCGGGGACGATCGATACGCCGATGCTGGCCGCTTCGTGTGCGGGCTTTGATAAGCCCAAGGACGAGCTTTATGCTGAGGTGGCCAAGAAGATTCCCGTCCAGCGCATGGGTGCGCCGATCGACGTGGCCAACGCCGTGGCCTTCCTTTTCAGTGACGAGGCTGGGTTTATCAACGGCAGCGTGGTTCATCTGGAAGGTGGTACGCTCTGCCTGCCGCCGTGGTGAGTGCCGTCGGCGTAGCGGTTGGGGGACCCTGCCAGGGAGTCCTTGTCGCTTTCCGCTCGGTGGCGTGGTAAGATTTGGGAAACCGACCCGACAACCACGCACGCGCAGGTGGAGCATTTGGATGAAAGCAACATGGATTCTCGTCACGGTCAGTCTCGTCAGCGGATTGGCGGTGTTGGAGGGCGGGGAGACGCAGGCCGCTGACGCTGCTGCCACGACGATCACGTTCAAAGTGGTCAAGGCGGCTGCCGGCATGGCCCAAGAAGAGCCGGCAGTGAGCTTCCTTTCTGCCGCCGAATCGTGGAAGGTTCGCCAAGAGGTCAGTTGGAGCGGTGAGAATCCGCGAGAGATCTTCTTTACCGTGATCACGGCCGATCCGAAAGCGGAACTGCCTCAGGTGGCCGTCAAGGCGCCGGGGGTCGAACCCCAGCGAGTGATCGTCGGCAAAACGGACGTGCCGTTTTCGCACACGGGCGACACGATCACGTTTACCCTGGTCCGCGATACGCGTAACGCGATGCTCTTGAATCAAGTGCTTCCCGACTGCGAGGGCGGGTTGCCGATCCATGTTTACCACAACTGGCTCATCCGCCAGGACGGTCATTTTCGCGGCAAGCGGTGTCCGGAGGTCGAGGTCCGCGCTGTGCTCAACTACCTCGTGGCAGCCCGGGAGGCCTTGAAACTGATGGGCGGCCATGGCCCGAAGGACGACAAGGCGTATCATGGCGACATCACCCTGATGAGTTTCGAGGTGGCTTGTGCCCGCGCCCACAAGGATTATCCGCCGCACGTACATATTATGCTTTGGGTGCCGGGGTACGTGGGCGGCGAGGTCCCCCATTTTTATATGGACCAGCAGGGCCGAATCTTTCGCAACCAGTTCGACATCCTAGGCGACGAAGGGGGGAAATTCCCCGAGCGGGCCGCACTGATCGCCGAGAAGAAGAAACGCAGTGGTGAGTATGGCCCTGGCAAACCGTGCCAGCTCCTCGATCTGGGGAACCGGCTTGCCCTGCAACTGACGATTACGCCCGAGGGGGGGCTGCTGCTTTCTGACGCCAAGGGGGAGTCGTATTTGCTCATCGGCGATTTGGCCGGACCAGGCGATGCGGTTCTGGTCCGTCAAGGCGATACGACTTTGTTGCGTGTCCGGGTTGACGATGATGCGGAAATGGGCCAGACCGATATTACCGTCGAACATCTGCGCGACCGCAATGCGACTCGCGTGCTCCGGCAGAGTTTCTATTACGACCCGTTCACCGGCCTGGAACGGAAGATGGACGAGGCCGACGACATGGCTGCCGCCATGAGAAAGGCGGGAGCCGCAAATGGCAGAGGAGGTTCCCGACAAGGGGTGGAGCAAGTAGACTAAAGGGCTAGACCGGCAGGAGGCGTTCCGCCCCGCCTTGGAACAGCGAACCACGCAACAAGCACAAGGAGTCAGACTAATGGCACACGGCAAGTGGACACGACGTGACGTTCTTCGGCTTGGCTCGACTGCCTTGGCAGCACCGTACCTGATTCCTTCCCATGTGCTGGGGGCTGACGGCCGGCCGGGAGCCAATGAGAAGGTGAATGTCGGGATCATCGGGTTGGGCGGCCGGGCTCGCGATATCGTCGAGGCATGCCGGGAGGTGCCCGAGGCCAGGGTCGTGGCCATCTGCGACTGCTTCTCGCCTCGCTGCGATGCATTCATCAAGGCCATGGGTAACGATGACAAGTGGGCCACCTATGACGACTTCCGCCAGATGATCGAGAAGGAGAAGCTCGACGGCGTGATGGTCGAGACGACAACTCATGCCCGGGCGTGGATCACGATTCTTGCGATGCAGGCCGGCATGGATGCTTACATTGAAAAGCCAATGTGCCTGACAATCGCCGAAGGCCGCTTGATGGTCGAGGCGGCTCGCAAGTACAAACGGGTGACTCAGGTGGGGACCCAACAGCGTTCGATGCCGATCAACAATTGGGCCAGTGACCTGGTGAAGAACGGTGCCTTGGGGAAGGTTCACACGGTGTTGGCCCCCAACTTCGTCGGCCCCGACCGGTGGACCGACCAGCCGGGTCAGAAGATGCCCGAGGGGGGCCAGGCCGATTGGTGGGATATCTGGACGAACCAGGCGGTGTGGCGTCCCTATCATCCCGAGTTGCATCGCGGCTGGTCACGCTGGTGGGACTACGACGGCGGCGGACGTTGCTTCGGGGTGACTGGTTGGGGGACCCACTCCTACGATCAGGTGCAACGCGCGCTGGGGACCGACGAGACCGGACCGGTGGAGGTCTGGCTGGAGGAACCGGTCACGGTGATGGGCACGGGCAAATACATCGCCGGTCCGAGTGTGGGCGATGTGGAGGAAGAGGACACCGGCAAAGCCTACCAGGGCTTATCTCGGCCCGTCATCGGCCCCCGAGCGAAGGTTTCCATGCGGTATGCCAACGGGACGGTGCTGAAGCTCCATCTCGACGGCGACCGCGGTCCGGGCCTGGGGGCGATCTTCATCGGTGACAAAGGAAAGCTGGAAATCAACCGCAATAAGCTGGCCAGCAATCCGAAGGACTTGATCAAGTCGCCGGACAACCCTGGGCCGATCCGCCGCAACGAGACGGCCTACCACATTGAGAACTGGGCCCAGTGCATCAAGACCCGCGCACGTTGTACGGCCGACATCGAATATGGCCAGCGATCCTCGACGGTCTGCTACCTGGTCAACATCGTGCGCGACGTGGGCCGCGTGGGAGAAAAACTTCAGTGGGACCCGGTTGCCGAGCGATTCACCAACTGCGAGGAGGGGAACAAGATGTTGGATCGCGAACGCCGCAAGGGTTACGAACTGCCGAAGCTGGCGTAACGGAATCTGCGAGGCCAGTCTCTGCGGCTGCCGGCTAGGAACCGGCCTCCGGCAGCCTCGTGCGCAGATAGGTCGCCAGGTTGGTATCTGTGCGGGCAATGCCCAGCTTGCGCCGGATCTGTTCGCGCTGGTGGGCCACCGTCGACGGAGAGACGTGGCGAATCTTCGCGATTTCCTTGGTGCTCAGGTTGTCGCGGATCATTCGGCAGAGGCTGATTTCCAACGGCGTCAGGTTGGCAAACATCCGGGAAAGCTTGTCGGCAAACGGCGAGGCCAACTCATCAAGACGGCTTCTCAAGATGGCCAATAACGGTCGTTGCTGCGGCATGGCCTGCGCCTCGATCGCCTGGACGACGGGCATCACAAGGTTGTCGACGCTTGCGCTGATTGTGCGGCGCGTGGCCTTGCGTTCTTCTTCTATCCGATCGAGGATCGCGTGGAGGGTCGCATTGGCCTGCTCCAGGGCGGACCGTTCGCTATGCAATTGTTCGATCGTTGCCTGAAGTCGGGCGATGGCCTCCAGCCGTTCCACGGTCTTTCCCAGCAACGTGCCCACGAAGACCAGGAGTGCACGTTCCTCATGCGGGATAGGGTGATTTTCCGCCTTGGGGTGAGGGCCCAGATAGGCCAACTGGAGCTTACCGACCGGCTCCTTTTGCGAGCAGATGGGTACTTCGGCTATCCAGGGCGATTCCTGCCAGTTGGGGGTGGAGAAGCACTGCCCATGAACGATCGCCCGGGCACAAAAATCGTCAGGCGGTTGGCAGGTGGAAGGAAGGAGGCGGACCAGGCCGGCAAAGACCTGTTCCAAGTTGTAGCCACAATCAATTAACAGGTTCCCCAGCGCTTCGAGGAAGTCCAGATGCCGTCTCAGGCGGAGACGGGCGTGTGAGGTAAAACGGTCGGGACGTGTTGGGGGGGGAGGACCCGCCGGGCCGTCCCACTTCGACCATGGGGTTGCTTCATTGCTGGCGAGGGAACTCATCCGGTGTCTCGCGAGTTGGAAGGCACGCCCCTCCAAATCCCTGGGGTACGAGATGGGGACATACTCATCGTGGTGATTGCTTCTGGAAAATCTATCGACCATGATCCGCTGCAGTATGCCCTGTTTGTTCGATTCTATGCGTTTCCCCCCCAATGATTCGTGCGAGACGTAGCGGTTTCGAAGGGTTTACAACCGCTGCAGGGAGTGACTGCCTAGTGGGACTAGGGATTCTGTATGCGAAACAATGGGCTTGAAGCGGTTTGACGGCGAGCTATTCCTTTTGCAGTCCAGCTTGTTTGACCGGCTGGACTCCCGCGTGTGGCGATTGACCCTGCGGGCAACCGGGGCATAACACCTGCGGAATGTGCTTTTTCGAATATGGACCGCAGCAGAGTGACAACCCCCAATTGGAAAGGAACGCGCAGATGAGTTGGTTTTTTGATTTGAGTACGATGAAGAAACTGCTTCTCGGCTTTGCCTTAGTCTGTCTGGTGATGGCTGGAGTCGGCTACACCGGTGTCTCAGGGATGTCGGGAATCAACAGCATGCTCGCCACGCTCTATGAGCGTGACATGAAGGGGCTGACCAGCCTAAAGAATGCGAATCTCGACCTGATGTTCATCGCACGCGAAGTGCGCGAAGCGATTATCGCCAAGGACGGTTCCGAGATCCCGCCGTTGCGGGCGAATGCCGACAAGTACATCGTTTCGATCCGCAAGAATTTGGAGGACGCCGAGAAGACGCTTGTCACTGAGAAAGGCAAGGCCGAATTGGCCAAGGCTAATCAGGCCCTGAATCGCTACCTGGTGATCGTCGACAAGGTCTTTACCAAGGCGGCTGCCAACCAACGCGAGGAGGCCTTGGCCGAACTCCGCCAGGGCGGTGAGATCGTCAAAGAGGTCGCACAGGCGATGGGGGCCCTGGCAGGCACCAAGGAGGAACTCGGGGTAAAGACTTTCGAGGAGAGTCATCAAGCGTACGTGGCTGGACGCACGACGTTGATCAGTGTGATCGCCGGCGGCGTCTTGCTGGCTATGGTGCTGGGTGTCTTCATCGCCCGGACGATCGTCAAGCCGCTCGGCAAGGCGGTCAAGGTCTGCGAGGCGGTGGCCCAAGGCGACTACAGCTTGCGGCTCGATGTTCATACGAAGGACGAGATTGGCCAAATGGCCACAGCGCTGAATCAGTCGATCGACGCCAGTGTCAAGATGATGGATGACATCAAGGAAGCCAACGAACGCGAAAAGCAGGCGCAAGCCCAGCGGGCGGAGGAAGAGCGTCGCCGTGCCGAAGAGGAACAACGCCGCAAGGACGAAGAGGCGGCTCGCGAGCGGCAGCGGGCTGAAGAGGAACGCCGCCGTCAGGAAGAGCAGGCCCGTTTGGAACGCGAACAGGCCGAGCGGGATCGCCAGAAGGCTGAAGTGCTTCGCCGGAAGGTCGACCAGTTGCTTGTCGTGGTCAACGCGGCTGCGAAGGGCGACCTGACCCAGAAGGTGACTATCGAAGGTGACGAAGCCATCGACGAATTGGCCGCCGGCATCAAGAAGATGCTCGAGGACCTTGCGGGGGTGATCGGGCAGGTGACCGAAAGCGCGTCGCAATTTAACGAGGGAGCTCGCGTGATCGCGGAGAGTTCGCAGACGCTGGCCCAAGGGGCCCAATCGCAAAGCTCCGGCGTCGAAGAGATGACCGCGTCGATTGAGGAATTGGCCCGTTCGATTGAAGGCGTCAAGGGGAATGCCCAGGAAGCTGACCAGATGGCCCGCCGTGCCAATAAACTGGCCGAAGAAGGCGGCGTGGCGGTGCAGAAGTCGATCGAGGCCATGGAACTGATCCGTACCAGTTCGAACCAGATCAGCGAGATTATCCAGGTGATCTCGGAGATTGCCAGCCAGACCAACCTCTTGGCCTTGAACGCGGCGATTGAGGCGGCCCGGGCCGGCGAGCACGGCATGGGCTTTGCCGTCGTAGCCGACGAAGTCCGCAAACTGGCCGAACGTTCGAATCAGGCGGCTCGCGAGATCTCCACGTTGATCAAGGAATCGACGCAGCGCGTCGAGGAAGGGGCCCAGCTGAGCGAAGAGACGGGCCGGTCGCTCAAGCAGATTATCGAGGGCGTGGAATCGACGGCGGCCAAGATCGCCGAAATCGCCGCAGCGACGGTCCAGCAAGCTGCCAATGCCGACGAGGTCTCCAAGGCGATCCAGGGCGTGGCCCAAGTCACCGAGCAGACCGCCGCCGGCAGCGAGGAAATGGCTTCTTCCAGCGAGGAACTCGGAGCCCAGGCCTCGGCCCTGCAGCAACTGGTCGTTCGCTTCAAGACCGCTTGATCCCAGCAGGCAACTGTCCAGATGCCCTAGGGCGGCGCAACGCATCGCACTCCCATTCCGTTGCGTCGTCCCTAGGGCCCCCCTTTTCCACGCTTTAGGTCAGCCTTGAAAGGTCTTGTCCGATGAGTACCTCCTTGCAATCGTCTGAAATCGTGAATTCGTCCGAAGAGGTCGGCGGTACGATCCAATTGGTCAGTTTCCGGTTGGCAGGGGAAGAGTATGGGGTTGCGATCACCAAAGTCCGTGAGATCATTCTCATGGGCGAGATTACCCATGTGCCCCAGGCCCCTGCGTACGTGAAAGGTGTGATTAACCTCCGCAGCACTGTTCTGCCGGTGATTGATTTGCGTGTTCGTTTCGGTCTCACCGAAGGTGACGCCTCCAGCGAGACGCGGATTATCGTCGTGAATGTCGGTCAGCGCGTCGTTGGCGTCGTCGTCGATGCCGTCAGTGAGGTGCTGCGTGTCGCGCGCGACCAGATTGCTCCTCCGCCTCCAACGGTGACTACCTTAGGGAATGAATACCTCACCGGCTTGGTCAAGCTTCCTAACCGGCTGCTGACCCTTCTGGACCTCGATTATCTCCTGGACGCGGACGAGCATGCCGCCGTGGCAAAGGTCGCCGCGAGATCATAGCTGCGCGCGCCCAGACACGCGAACGCGGTTCACCAAATTGGAGGACTGCTTCAACACGCTTTGCTCGCGATCCCCTCTCCCTTATGGAGAGGGGATCGCCTTGGATATGGTTCTCAGGAATTCTTCCAGAATCCTTCCTGCCCGTTTTCCTTTTGCATCTGTCCGGTAAGGCCAGTCTCCACGAACGAGACTGCTTCACGGGACAGTCGATCGAGACCTAGTCTTCCGATTTTTTCTGGAATCCTCAGAGTCCGCAGACTCTCACTCAATCGGTCTCTGGTTTGCCCGGAACGATCACGGAGCCTTTCCCCCGTGGTGGTGTCTTCTTACGCCCTCTTGTTTTGCCGTGTCCCCTCTAAATGGTTAAAAAGTGACCGAACCGGGCAAAAAGCGGCGGTCACCACCCCCCGAGAGGGCCTACACATTTCGCTTTCTTGGCGTTCCCCTTGATTTGATTGAATGCGGAAAAAAGACAAAAACCTTTGGCCTCTGCCGGGGTTGAATGAGTATCTGCGAGCCACCCTGGATTCTGGGATTCCGCGACGTTTGGATGCCCGGTAGGTGGGGGCTCGGCAACAGGATTGGCGGTGGTCCTCGGACTGGACTCGAGGGCCCAGGAAGCAGGGATTCTCGGCTGGGTTGCCGAGCAATCAGGTGACATCCTGGAGGGAGCTCAAGACAGCATGGTGAAACCATCCTCGATTTCCATGGTGGTCCTCTTGGCCGTTGCCGGCATGGCGAGAGCCGAGACGGTGTCTAGCATTTTCGAGAGTCCCACGCCTCCGACGGCGGTGAGCCAGGTGGATCAGATCGTGTTTGCCAAATTGGCGGCGTTGAAGATCCAACCGGTTCTCTGCTCCGACGCAGTATTTGTCCGACGGGCCTATCTGGACGTGATTGGCACGCTCCCCAGTGCCGACGAAGCCCGCCAGTTCATTCAAGATCCCGACACGAAGAACAAACGCCGACTTCTGGTCGATCGGCTGTTGGAGCGGGACGAATATGCGACGTATTGGGCTATGAAATGGGGGGACATTCTGCGGATCAAGGCGGAGTTTCCCGTCAATCTCTGGCCCAATGCGGCCCAGGCCTACCATCGCTGGGTTCGGGCCTCGATTGCCCAGAACAAGCCCTATGACCAGTTTGCCCGGGAACTGCTCACCTCGAGCGGCAGCAATTTTCGCGTCGGTCCGGTGAATTTCTACCGTGCCATTCAGAACCGGACGCCAGACGGCATCGCCAACGCCGTGGCTTTGACGTTCATGGGGACGCGAACCGACGCCTGGCCTGCCGAGCGTTTGGCGGGGATGGCGGTCTTCTTTTCCCAGATTGGCTACAAACCTTCTCGGGAGTGGAAGGAAGAAATTGTCTTCTGGGATCCGCTTCGAACGGCGGCCACGATTGGCACGATCGATCCTGAACCGGTGAGCAAGCCCGTGGCGGCGGCAAATGCCCAAAAGGGGGCGAACGAGGCGGCCAAGAGCGAGCCGAATGACCCGGCCGCTGTTGTGCCGGCGCCGAAGCCGGTGCTTCGCCCGCAAACGGCCGTCTTTCCGGATGGGACCAAGGTCCGCTTGTCGCCGAACCGCGATCCGCGCGAGGTGTTTGCCGATTGGCTGATTACCCCTGAGAATCCCTGGTTTGCGCGGAGCATCGTCAACCGGGTTTGGGGATGGCTCTTGGGACGAGGGATTATCCACGAACCAGACGATATTCGCGACGACAATCCGCCGAGTAATCCGGAACTGCTGGCCTACCTGGAGAAGGAATTCGTCGCCAGCGGCTACGATTTGAAGCATCTTTACCGGTTGATTCTCAATTCCCAAACGTATCAGCTTTCCTCGATGCCTCGGTGGCAGAGTCCGGAAGCGGTGGCCAATTTTGCCAGCTATCCGCTTCGCCGATTGGATGCCGAGGTACTGATCGACGCGATTAACACGATCACCGGCACCACGGACCTCTATACCAGCGCGATTCCCGAGCCGTTCACCTACATTCCCCATGACATGCCGGCCATTGCGATTGCCGATGGCAGCATCACCAGTTCGTTCTTGACGCTGTTTGGCCGGTCGGCACGGGCGACTGGAATGGAAAACGAACGGGACAATAAACCGGTTCCCGCGCAGTGGTTGCACATGCTCAATTCGAGCCATATCCAGCGCAAGTTGGAACAGGGGCCCAAGCTGGCGGCGCTTTACAATTCCAAGCAGAAACCGAAGGAGATTCTCGACGAGTTGTACTTGACGATTCTCTCGCGGTTTCCTACGGCGGAGGAGACGAGAGTCGTGAACGAGTTCGGCAAGTTCAGTGAGCCAATCAAGCCTGGCAAGTGGGCGAAATATGCGGTGGTGAAAAGGCGGCAGGACTTTGTCGACATCGTCTGGGCCCTGATCAACAGCCCCGAGTTTTTGTACCGGCACTGATTCTCCCAACCCGTTTCAGGACAGGAACCATACGTGCCGTTTGGAGGAGGAGGGAAAGGAAGCGAGATCATGAGCACGAACCATCAATCAGATCGTCAAGTGCCTATCTCCCGGCGTGAGGTGATGCGCCGGAGTCTTGGAGGGGCCGCCGGACTCATGCTGGCCGACCACCTCGGTTCGTCGGCCTTTGCGGTGCCTGCCCCGTCGAGTAAGCCGCCGGTGAAGGTCAAGGCCAAGTCGGTCATCCAGATCTTTTTGTGGGGAGGGATGTCCCATAACGATACTTGGGACCCGAAGCCCGAGTCGGGCAGTGAATACATGGGAGAGTTTTCCCAGGTGATTCGGACCAATGTGCCGGGGATTCAACTCACCGCGTTGTTTCCCGAACTAGCCAAGCAGGCCGACAAGTTTTCGCTGATCCGCAGCATGACCCACCGCAACAACGGTCATGAGACGGCGGCCTACCTCATGCAAACGGGGCACGCGCCTGGCGAGCGGCTGGCCTATCCGAGCATTGGAGCCGTGTTCGCCCTGTTTAAGGGGCCGAACTACAAGGGGATCATTCCGCCCTATGTCGTGCTGACACGTGCGCAGGGCCGGTTTTCCGAAGAGGGTTTTCTTGGACCAAAGTACAAGCCGTTTGCTACCGGCGGCGACCCGAACGCCAGCCGGTTCGAGGTGGAAGGGGTCGTTGCCCGCGGGATCACCGATGAGCGCCAAAAGGCTCGACGAGAGTTGCTTGACAAGATGAATACGATGGGCCACCTCATGGCTGCCAGCCCGGCCTTGGCGGCCGCCGAAGAGTCGAAGCAGGTGGCCTATGACTTGATCCTCGGTTCCGGCAAGGAGGTCTTCGATCTGTCCAAGGAGAAGGCGGAACTGCGCGATCGCTATGGGCGCCACACCTTCGGGCAGGCCTGTCTCGTCGCCCGCCGACTCGTGGAAACGGGCGTCCCCTATGTCACGATCAACTATCCAGGTGGCTGGGATACCCACAAGGGGCATTTCCAGGTCATGCGCCGTCAGGCCCCGCAATTGGATCAAGGACTGGCGTCGCTGCTATTGGATTTGCACGAACGCGGGTTGCTGGAGAGCACGATCGTTTGGTGTTGCGGCGAGTTCGGGCGTGGGCCGAAGATCGACTGGCAGCCTCCCTGGAACGGCGGACGCAACCATTACGGCAACGTGTTCACCGTGCTTGTGGCCGGCGGCGGGTTCAAGGGAGGCTGTGTGGTCGGATCATCGGATGCCAAGGCCGAAGAGGTCAAAGACCGGCCGGTCTACCCGGTGGATCTCCTTGGGAGCATCTATCACCTGGCCGGTATTGATCCGGCGGCCCGTTTGCCCCATCCCATGGGCGCGGAGGCCTATGTGCTTCCCTCGGCCGCTGAAAAGGCCAAATCGGCGGGGCTCTTGACCGAGATTATGTAGTTGTCTACTTCAAGCAATTGCGCATCACCTGACGCCGGTTGTCGGCTTGTGCAGAGAATGGAGCGGCATATGAGCAGCGTTCGATGGCTTCCGATCCTCGGATTGGTCGGATGGCTGGCCCTAGGATCTTTGGCGCACGGCCAAGCCAGACCGTATATCGGTTATGTCTATCCGGCCGGCGGCCAGCAGGGGACCACCTTCCAGGTCAAGTTGGGCGGCCAAGGACTCAATGACGTCAATGGAGTGACTGTCACCGGGACGGGAGTCTCCGCCAAAATCCAAGCCTACTTCCCGAAGATCGGCCCGCAGGAACTCACCCTCTTGCACGAACAACTCCGCGAATTGATGAAGATGAAGCGGGGCGGCAAGCCACGCAGGGGCAACGACGCGGAGATGGACGCCATGACGTCGGACATGGACAGCATGGAGGCCAACCAAGCAAGGACCGCCACAAAGACGACCGTGCTGGGAACGTTGGCGGCGGGACAGCAGAAGCAAGATTCCATCGACGGTTTCATCCAGCGGATTAAAAGACGCATCGACGAATATGTCCAGCGGCCTGCTTCGGCTTCGATTTCCAGCCTGGCGTTTGTCGAGGTCACGATCGCCTCCGACGCTGAACCGGGCCCACGTGAACTTCGGCTGGTTACCCCTCGCGGTGTCTCGAATCCCTTGGTGTTCTATGTCGGCCAGGTTCCGGAAACCGCCCGCGAGCCGATGCTCACCAGTCACTTCCAGGTGCTTGGCAAGGAGGAACTTGCCCAGCGCAAGCGGCCGGCGGAAGAAGTCGAAGTCCGCGTCAACATTCCCTGTACCATGAACGGTCAGATTGCCTCGGGCGAAGTGAATCAGTACCGGTTCGAGGCCCGCAAAGGGCAACGCCTGGTCGTCTCCGTCGCCGCCCGAACTCTGATTCCTTACATTGCCGACGCCGTACCCGGCTGGTTTCAGCCCGTACTGATCCTCTACAATGCCAAGGGGAAGGAAGTGGCCTACAACGACGATTTCCGCTTCAAGCCGGATCCGGTGCTCTGCTTCACGGTTCCAGAAGACGGCGAATATGTGCTGGCGATCACCGATGCTCTCTTCCGAGGTCGCGAGGATTTCGTCTACCGGATCACGATTGGCGAGCAACCGATGATCACGAGTCTCTTCCCGTTAGGGGCTCGGGTCGGTGCGCCGCGTGCGGTGAGGATGAAGGGCTGCAATCTCGAAGGAGCCGAGTTATTGCTTCCGCCTAAAGATGCGGGGCCGGGGCTCTTCGAGGTGGTGGCCAACCAAGCAGGGACTCTGTCCAATCGCGTGCCGTTCGCGCTGGATACCTTGCCGGAAGACTTCGACAAAGAATCCAACAACGATCCGGCGCATGCCCAAAAGGTGAAGCTTCCGCTGATCGTCAACGGCCGCATCGATCGCTCGGATGATTGGGACGTGTTTCAAGTGGCCGGACGAGCCGGGGAGACGATTGTTGCCGAAGTCACCGCCCGGCGACTCGATTCGCCGTTGGACTCGATCCTTAAAGTCACCGACGCGAGCGGCAAGTTGTTGGCCGCCAATGACGATTATCAGGACGCCGGTTCCGGGGTGAATACGCATCATGCCGATTCCTACCTGATGGTCAAGCTTCCGGCTGACGGCAACTACTTTGTTCACCTCGGCGACGCAGCACGTAGCGGCGGAGAGGAATATGCCTACCGTCTGCGGCTCAGCTTGCCGCAGCCTGATTTCGCCTTGCGTTTGGTCCCCTCGAGTATTGCGTTGCGGGCCAGGTCGTCCGCAGCGGTCACCGTCTATGCGATTCGCAAAGACGGGTTTACCGGGGATATTAAGCTGAGCCTGAAGAATCCCCCCGAGGGCTTCGCCTGCTCACCCATCACCCTGCCGGGTACGCAAAACATGATCCGGTTCACGGTCAAGACGACCCTGACCAGCACGGAGCAGCCGGTTGCGCTTCGCGTTGAGGGGCAGGCCGTGGTTGGCAAGAAAACGATTGTCCACGAGGCCGTGCCGACGGAAGACCGGATGCAAGCCTTCCTGTGGCGGCATCTTGTACCGGCCGAGGACCTCAAGGTTTGGGTCTTCAATCCGGCCGATGAGGTGCCGCCCAAACGCGTTCCGCCGCCGATGACCATCGAGAAGAAAGACGACACGCAGGCCAAAGCCGCTGCTACGCCGGCGGCGGGAAAGGCGAAGTTCACCAAGCAACAGGTCCGCGGCCGTCTGCGCCAGCTCAAGCTTCTCTATGAGGAATGGCTGCTGACCGACGAGTTCTACAAGGAGAAAGTCGCCGAGTGTCAAGCCGAGATGTGATTACCAGGCTTCCTCGGCCACTTCGTACGCGGCTTCCTCGTGGAACTACTGGGCTTCGCCCGGACAACGAGGATCAGGGTGAGCATCCGCCGTATCCGATGTTGTTTGTCAGGATACTGCGCCAAGTTTTCTGCCATCACGGGTATCGGTCGGTGCCGTAGGGAAAGAACATGGAACAGTCTCTCCCCGGAGAGTGGCAGTGGGATGACGACACTGACTGGGATCGTTCTATCCCGTTAGGAGGGAATCGCAAGAGACTTGCACCCCGTGGTTCTGCTTGCAGTTGGCTAGCGCTCGACTATAATAGGAACGTGTTGAGAGCGTCTCTTGTGAGGGACGATGCGTGGTCTTCGGCTGGAGGCCCGATTGTTCGCCACAAGAGTACGCACCGGTCCCGCCATACGACTTCCCACCTTAATCAACCCAGTTTCCCCGCTGTTTGTCAACGGATCCAACGGCGAGGGCCTCCGGTTTTGAGATAGCGTCGGTATTCCTAGTTTCCCGTAGTCTGCCGAACGGTTCGCGCTGTTGCGCGGCGAGTTGGCCTAACCGGATTGAGTGAAACCATGCGATACTCGCGACCAACCACGGCTTCTCTGGTGCCCTGTTTTGCTGCGCGACGTCTTGGACTGGCGGTGCTTTTGGCTGCGTTTGGGCTGGCAGGTCCGGCTGGATGTGGCGGCGGCAGCCCGTACCGCCTTGTCCCCATCACGGCCAAAGTCACCTACGAGGATGGCACGACGATTCCCGGGGAGATTGTCCAGGTAACCTTCTACCCTCAGGTCAAAGAGCTTGACGCCAAGACCTTTCCGCGGCCGGCTACCGGACAGGCTGATCCGGCCGATGGAAGTGTCAAGGGGATTACCACGATTACGACCGGTGACGGCGTGCCGCTGGGAAAGCAGAAGGTGACGATCGCGTCGGTCACTGGGCTGCAACAGCCCACGGGAGCCGTGCCGTCGGTGTATGCTGATCCGGAGACAACGCCGCTGGTGGTCGAAGTGACTGAATCCGGCCAGCATTTCGATTTTAAGGTGCCGAAGCCTGGGCGCAAATGAGGTGGGCATTGTGTGATCATTCACGGAAAGATCGTCATCATTCGATAGTGGAGGAACACGGCAATGAATATCTCTCGAAGGTGCGCGTTTACGTTGGTCGAATTGCTCGTGGTGATTGCGATTATCGGGATCCTGATTGCGCTACTCTTGCCGGCCGTGCAAGCGGCGAGGGAAGCCGCCCGGCGGGCTCAGTGTACGAACAATCTCAAACAACTCGGCCTCGCGTTGCACAACTATCACGACCAGTGGCACACCTTTCCGCCCAGCGAGTCCCGCCCATCGAGCGGCTACTCGACGAGCGGCGCCTATCTCAACTGGGTGATTCTCATTCTGCCGTTCATGGAGCAGCAGCCCCTCTACGACGAGTTCAATCGGAATTTGCCGATCAGTGATGCGGCCAATGCTGTGCCCCGTGGCCGCCAGCTCAGTACGATGCTTTGTCCGAGCGATCCGTACAACCGGACGCCCTTCAATGGGTCGGCCAACAGCCGTACTGCGTCGCTGGGCGACGGCTGGGCTCGTGGCAACTATGCCGCCAACGGTTCGCTCGCCTTCCGCCGCTATTCTTCGACCGACACCTGGTGCGCCGCCTATCCCGAGTCGGCCGGCTGGCGCCAGCCGGGGCGGATCGGCGTGATGGGGGTCAATTCGTCCGTGGGGATTGCTGGGATCCTTGACGGTACCAGCAACACGCTCTTAGTGGGCGAAATTCGCGCCGGCATCGTCACTGCCGATGAACGGGGGACCTGGGCCCTGGGCAGTGCGGCGGGCAGTTCTCTCTGGGCCCATGGCGGGATGTACGGCGATGCCTATGGGATTAACTGCCGCTCACTCAATGCCGACGACACGCTCGGCTGTTCGGCCGCTATTTCTGCCGCCGGGAGCGAAGAGGCCCTGCGCGACCTTGGCATGTCCTGCTATTCGTCGGGCGACGGCAATCAGCAGGGGATGCGCAGCCTTCACCCTGGCGGCGGCAATGTCTGCTTGGCCGACGGTAGCACCCGATTCATCAGCGAGACGATCCAGGTCAGGCCAAGCTCGACGACCACGCCCTCCGTCTGGGACCGTCTGAATCTGTCGGCCGACAATCAACCGCTCAGCGCCGACAGCTTCTAGACGGCATTCTCCACTTGGTTTAGGGGGTAGCAAGATTCCCTGGCATCCCGGCTCAGCTCAGGTATCCCACCTGCCGTAGTTTAGGCATCTTGCCTGAAGTCGGCTCTGCCCAGGCAAGATGCCTAGCTTGTGCCACACAAGCGGGACGCTTGTGCTACGATCCAGGCAAGATGCTTGGTTTGTGCCACACAAGCGGGACGGTTGCGCTACGATCTAGGCAAGATGCTTGGCTCGGCAGTTGCCAGGAAGATTGGCCACACCCCTGGTTTACCAATTGCTTGCAGTGGCAGACGCCTCCTGGCTATAATCCAGGCGAGGTGACTGTCGAGGGACGAAAGCTATGCAATCGGGCCCTGCGGTTCGAGGTTCAGCCTCTTGCGATCCAGACGCTCACATTGCTCCAGCTTTCGTAGCGTTGGGGTCTTCTTTTACGCAAGGGGGGGACCAATGGACGTTTCTCTGCGACGCGCGTTCACGCTGGTCGAATTGCTCGTGGTCATCGCGATCATCGGGATCTTGATCGCCTTGCTCTTGCCGGCTGTGCAGGCGGCGAGGGAAGCCGCCCGGCGGGCCCAGTGTACGAACAATCTCAAACAACTCGGTCTCGCGCTGCACAACTACCACGATCAATGGCACCTCTTCCCGCCTAGCGAATCCCGGCCGGAGACGAACAAGGTGGCAATCAACAGTGCGGGCAACGGTGGGGCCTATGTCAACTGGGTGATTCTCATCCTGCCGTTCATGGAACAGCAACCGCTTTACGATCAGTTCAATCGGAATTTGCCGATCAGCGATGTAGCCAATGCCGTGCCTCGCAGCCAGAAGCTCAGCACGATGCTTTGCCCGAGCGATCCCTACAACCAGGTACCGTTCAACGGTACGGCCTACAGCCGCACCGCATCGTTTGGCGATAACTGGGCCCGAGGCAACTACGCCGCAAACGGCTCGCTGTGCCATCGTCTCTACTCGACTTCGGAAACCTGGTACGGCGCTTTTGCCGACTCCGGCGGTTGGCAGCTTCTGGATCGTCGGGGTGCGATGGGGGTCAATGCCTCGGTCGGCATTGCCGGAATCCTCGATGGCACGAGCAATACGATCCTGGTGGGGGAAATCCGTGCGGGCTTTGTTACGGCCGACGAACGGGGAACCTGGGCCTTGGGCAATGCCGCGGGTAGCTCGCTGTGGGCCCACGGCGGCATGTACGGCGACGACTACGGGATCAACTCACGCGAGCTCAACGCCGACGATAATGCCGGGTGTCAGCCGGCTCGCGACGCCGCCGGCAGCGCGGAAGCTTTGCGAGATCGTGGCATGGCCTGTTATCCGAACGGTTCGAGTAACCAACAGGGGATGCGCAGCCTTCACCCTGGCGGCGGCAATGTCTGCTTGGCCGACGGTAGCACCCGATTCATCAGCGAGACGATCCAGGTCAGGCCAAGCTCGACGACCACGCCCTCCGTTTGGGACCGTCTGAATCTGTCGGCCGACAATCAACCGCTTAGCGCCGACAGCTTCTGACTCAGCGAGCTTGTTTCCAGTCGGCCGGTTTGGACGTGCTCTTGGGGATTGTCCACACGACCGCGCACGCGGCCAGCCCATAGCCGGCGATTTGAAGTGTCACAGGCAGCGCCGTTCCGTCGTAGAACACGCCGGTGAGAGCTCCGCTACCGGCGCCAAGCAGGAACTGAAAGATCCCCAGCAAGGCCGAGGCACTGCCGGCGTCGGCCGCAAAGGGTTGCATGGCCATCGCCGTTGCATTGGGGAAAATCAGGGCCAACGTGGTTAGGCACAGGAACAGGACGGCAAACAGAAGTGGGAATCCGCCCCAGCCAGTCGAGGCACAACCGACCAGCGCCAGACCCGTGCAGACGTTGATCCCGATCGCCCAACGCAAAAGCTGCTCAGACGTGAACCGTCGGAGCAGCCAGCGATTGGATTGGCCGCCAATGTAAAGTCCGAGGGAATTCGTGGCGAATAGGAATCCGAAATACGCCACGGGCAGGCCGAACAACTCGATGAAGAGGAACGAGGAATTGGCGATGTAGGTGAACAAGATGCCCGACGTGCAGCCGATCACCAGGGCAGGACGGAGAAAGCGGCGATTGGTCAGAATTCGGCCGTAGCCGCGAAACAAATCGATGACGTGACCGCGCGTGCGGAATTCACGCGGCAACGTTTCTGGGATGTTCGCCAACGCAGCGGCAATCGCCAGAGTGCCGATGATCGTGATGGTCCAGAAGATTCCCCGCCAGTTGGCATAGGCAAGTAGCAGGCTTCCGAGGAACGGGGCGATAATCGGGGCGATGCCGCCGATGATCATCATCAGCGAGTAGAACCGAGCGGCTTCGATTTCCTCGAACAGGTCGCGGACGATTGCCCGTGAAACTACTACCCCCGCGGAACCGCCGAGGCCCATGAGGAAACGTGCAGCCACCAAGGTGTAGACGGAATGGGTCGTTGCGCAGACGACGGCCATGCTCGTGAAGAGCAGACAGCCGCCGAGAATCGGACCCCGCCGGCCCACCTGATCGCTTAGCGTACCCCAGAAGACCTGACCGGCGGCAAGCCCCAAGAGAAAGATGGCGAGGGTCATTTGTACCCATCCCACGCTCGTGCCGAGATCCTCGGTAAGCCGGGGAAAGGCTGGAAGGTACATATCCGTGGCGAACGGGGCAAAGCCCGACATCAGGCCCATGGTCCACGCCAGTCGTCGCACCAGTGCCGGCGACGGTTGGGCCGAGGGCTTGATCGGTCGGGCGTTTGTGCCGCCGGCGCTTGTGGAAGCGTGCGAGGCGGGGGACGCTAAGCACGGTCGCACCACGGAGTCGGTCCGTTCCCCTTCCAGTTCTTTGCCCAGCTCACCCTTCATCGGAGTCGCCAGCAGCAAGCGCGGGTTCCACGGCCGCTTCGTCCGTCTTGCCGAACCAGTTCACGACAAGGACGAAGAACAAGGGGATGAAGATTAGGTCGATAAAGGTGGCTGAGAGCATACCTCCGGTCACGGCGGTTCCGATGGCATTCATGGCTCCGGCCCCGGCGCCTGTGGCGACGGCCAGCGGCAAGGTGCCGAAGAAGAAGGCCAGCGAGGTCATAATCACCGGGCGGAACCGAATCCGGACGGCGGCGAGGGTCGCCTCGACGAGGCCGCCGCCTAGCCGCATCTGTTCTTTGATGAATTGAACGATCAGGATCGCGTTCTTTGTGGAGAGCCCGAGTGTCGTGAGGAATCCGATCTGGAAATAAACGTCGTTGGATAACTCGCGCAACGAGGTGGCTGTCAGAGCGCCCAGCACCCCGAGGGGCAACATCAAGAGGTTGACGAAGGGGATCGTCCAGCTTTCGTAGAGCGCCGCGACGCAGAGGAAAATGACAAGGACGGAGAAGGCGTAGAGGATCGGCCCCTGCTTGGTGGCCATTCGTTCTTGGTAGGAGAGGCCGGTCCAGTCATAGCCGACGCCGGCAGGCAATTTGGCCGTGATTTCCTCCATCGCCTGCATGGCCTCGCCGGAACTTCGGTGCGGCGCCGGTTCCGCCCAGATGTTCAGTGAAGGAAAACCATTGTATCGTTCCAGACGCGGGGAATTGGAGGTCCAGCGATTCGAGGCAAACGCCGAATAGGGGACCATCTTTCCTGCGGTGTTGCGCACGTAAAGCTTCTCCAGATCCGTGGGGAGCATGCGGTAGGGGGCGTCGGCCTGAACATACACTCGTTTGACGCGGCCGCTCTGGATGAAGTCGTTGACGTACGCGCTGCCGAAGGCGGCGGAAAGGGTGGTGTGGATCGAGCCGATGGGGACGCCCTGGGCGCCGGCTTCTTCCCAGTTGACGTCGATTCGGAATTCGGGGACATCTTCCAGGCCGTTAGGACGCACGTTCATCAGCCGCTTGTCTTGGCTGGCCATCGCCAGGAGTTGGTTTCGCGCACTCATGAAGGCTTCGTGCCCGAGGCCGCCCCGGTCGATGAGCTGAAAGTCGACGCCGCGGGCATTGCCCAATTCGACGACGGCCGGCGGCGGGAAGGCGAAGATCATCGCGTTGCGGATTTGCGAGAAGGCTCCCATGGCCCGTGCGGCCACCGCCTTGGCTTTCGCCTGGGGATTCTCACGCAAGGCCCAGTCTTTCAGATCGACAAAGACCATGGCGTTGTTCTGCGACCGTCCATTGAAGCCGAAACCAGAGATCGCCAAACACGATTTGACCGCCTCGTCCTTGCGAAAGATGTTGGTGACCTCGCTGGCAATCGCCTGCGTCTGTTCCAAGGTGGAACCGGTTGGCAACATGATCTGGCACATGAGCATCCCTTGATCCTCATCGGGCAGATATGCGCTCGGTAACCGAAGGAACAGATAGCCGACCGCACCGACTAACAGCACGTAGAGGAACAGGAAGCGAAGTCTATGGGCCAGCGAATAGCCGACCAATTCCACATAACGATCGCGAATCCAGAAGAAAACCCGGTCGAACCAGCGGAAGAAGGGACGCAGTAGGAAGAAGGCGTTCTCCGCCGGTTCATGGCCTTTGGCTACCGGTTTGAGCAACGTCGCACAGAGCACCGGGGTGAGGATCAAGGCCACCAGCACCGACAGGAGCATCGAGGCAATGATCGTCACTGAGAACTGGCGGTAGATCACTCCGGTTGAGCCGGGGAAGAATGCCATCGGACCGAACACGGCCGAAAGGACCAAACCGATGCCGATCAGAGCACTGGTGATCTGATCCATTGACTTGGCGGTCGCCTCACGAGGCGACAACCCCTCTTCGACCATGATCCGTTCGACGTTTTCCACGACCACGATGGCGTCGTCCACCAGAAGTCCGATGGCCAATACCATGGCGAACATCGTCAACATGTTGATCGAAAAACCGAAGAGTCCCAAGGCGGCAAAGGTCCCCAGGAGCACCACCGGCACGGCGATCGTCGGAATCAAGGTGGCGCGGATGTTCCCCATGAACAGCCACATCACCAGGAAGACCAGGATGATAGCCTCGAACAGCGTTTTGACCACTTCGTGAATGGCCACGCGAATGAAAGGGGTGGTATCGTACGGATAAACCACCTTCATTCCGGTTGGGAAATAGCGGCTCATCTCCGCCAGCTTTTCTTTGATCGAATTGGCGGTTTCCAACGCATTGGCGCCCGGGGCCTGGCGGATCGCCATTGCAGCGCTGGGCATCCCATTGTAGAAGGCTTGAACGTCGTAGCCTTCCGTCCCCAATTCGGTCCGTCCCACGTCGCGAACCCGTACGACCGAACCGTCGGGATTGGTACGAATGGGAATCGAGGCGAATTCCTCGGGCGTTTGGAGTAGGTTCTGCACGACAATCGACGCGTTGAGCCGCTGGCCCGGCACGGCCGGGGCCCCGCCGAATTGTCCGGCGGAGACTTCGACGTTGTAGCTCCGCAGCGCCTGGATGACATCCTCGAATGTCAGATGGTAGTCCGTAAGCTTGTTCGGATTCAGCCAAACACGCATCGCGTATTGCGAACCGAAACAGGTCACCTCGCCGACTCCGGGAACCCGCGCCAAGACCTTTTCCAGGTTGGATTGGGCATAGTCGCGCAGGTCGTTGCCGTCCATGCTGCCGTCTTCGGAAATCAATCCGATGATGATCAGGTAATTCCGCGTCGACTTGCTGACCTTGATTCCGGTGCGCTGCACTACTTCCGGCAAGCTGGCGGTGGCCAACTGGAGCTTGTTCTGCACCTTGGCCCAGGCCAGATCGGGATCGGTCCCCGGCTTGAAGGTCAATTCGATCCGGGATGAACCGGCCGAATCGCTCGTGCCCGAGATGTACAACATGTCGTCGAACCCCGTCATCTTCTGTTCGATGATCTGGGTGACGCTGTTCTCGACCGTTTCGGCGGAAGCCCCGGGGTAGAAAGAATCGATGGCGATGGACGGAGGAGCGATCGGCGGATACTGGGAGATGGGCAGGTTGTAGATGGCCAACGCTCCGAGCACCATCAGAATGATGGCGATGACCCACGCAAAGACCGGGCGATCGAGGAAGAATCGTGATAAGATCGTGAGGTTCTACGGCTTACTGTCGCTTCAGTGGAGGGTTGTCTGCGCCGTACCTTCAGCCTTCGTTGTTGAAGCCGCCTGAGCTCCAAACGGGACAACCTTCACAGGCGTTCCGGGACGCGCCCGCTGCATCCCCTCAACGACGAGCCGGTCGCCTTGGGCCAAGCCCGAGGAAACAAGCCACTTATCACCTATGGCCCGGTCGGTCAGAAGTGGCCGCACCTGGACTTTGCCGTCGTCTCCCACCACCAGGGCCATCGGGTTGCCTTTGGGATCGCGCGAGACGGCCTGCTGGGGGACAAGAATTGCCTGCTCATTGACCCCTTCATCGATGATCGCCCGGACAAACATTCCCGGCAGGAGAATCTCGTCAGGATTAGGAACCACGATTCGCAGGATGACCGACCCAGTGGTCGGATCGACTGTCACGTCGCGAAACTCGAGCGACCCTTCCAGCGGATAGGCCGTTCCGTCTTCCATGACAATCTTGACCTTGTCCGTTCCATCGTCCTTGAGGTGACCGTTCGCCAGGCTTCGCCGTAGACGGTTCAGTTCGACGGTCGATTGCGGCACATCGACGAAAATCGGATCGAATTGCTGAATGGTGGCCAGGGGGACCTGCTGGTAGGCGGTGACGATGGCCCCTTCGGTGATATTCGACCGACCGATGCGACCGGTAATCGGTGCGGTGATCTTCGTGTAATCGAGGTTGATTTGTGCGGTCGTCACGGCGGCTTCCGCCTGTTTGACCGCCGCCTCGGCGGCCGCGACCGCTTCGCGATCGCTGTTCACCTGCGCTTCGGCCGTCCGCAGCGTGGCCTCGGCCACATCGACATCGGTCGCCGACTGGTCACGCTGCATGGCCGAAACGGCTTGGGTCTTGGCCAAGATGTCGTATCGCTGGAAATTCGTCTTGGCCAACGCCAGCGTGGCCTGATGCCGTTTGAGGCTGGCGACGCTGGCTTCCAAGGCCGCACGTGCCTGATCGGCCGCTTTCTTTCTCGCCTGTAAGGTCGCGTTAGCGCTGTCCAAGGCGGCTTGATAGGGGGCCGGATCAATCTGGTAGAGAACCTGTCCTTTTTCGACCCTCGCACCTTCCGCAAAATGCCGTTTCAGGAGAAGGCCGTTCACTTGCGGCCGGATCTCCGCCACGAGGTAACCCACGGTTCGCCCGGGTAACTCCGAGGTCAACGTCACGCGCTGAGGCTCGACCGTCACAACAGCTACCTCAGGAACGACAGGCGGTGGTGCGGCTTGTGGGCGATCACAGCCCGTCCAAGCGAGAGTCGCCAAGAGGGTCACGGCAATCAACGGTTTCCCAATACGCCGATTCATGGATGATAGGCTCCCAATGCTCAATTGCCGGTTATCTGAATGAATTTGCATCTGCTTGTGCCGGTCGTTGCGGCCACCGTCTCACTCGTCAACCGACTCGCCCCGTTTCTGTGGCAATCCCATTCAAGAATGTGACCAGGATCAGGCGGTGAAGGTTCTCACGCAGGTCACGATTATCGAGTCTCGGGTGACTCTGTAATACCCCCTTGCAGAGGCCGAGGTACATGTGGGCGTACATCCGTGGGTCGGCGCGCCGAAACACCCCTTCCTCCATGCCTTGGCGGAAGATCTCCGCCAGGTGCTGGCTGACCAGCTCGGTCGTGCGCCGCTCGGACGGCTGCAAAAGACCAAGGGCCGTGTCGTCCTCAAAAAGCAACCGATGAATCTGTCCGTGTGCGGCCACATGTTCGAGCAGGGCATGAAGTTGCTTGGCCAATTTCTCAACCGCAGGCAATTCGCTTGCCACTGTTTCCTTCAAGCCCTGGCAAACGGGATCGACCATCTTGGTGTACACCGATTCCAGAAGATCCCGCTTACTGTGGAAGTAGCGGTACAGACTTGCCTTGGCCACTTGGGCTTTCGCAGCCACCCGGTCCATCGTCAATCCGTCCACACCATGCTCGCTCAAGACGGCGACCGTGGCTTCGAAGAACGCCTCCTTCATCATTTCCGTGAGCGCTTGTTTTCGAATCGCCGTGAGTCTCGGCACGTGCGTCTCCTTTCCGTGTCTCCCAATTAAGTTTAGTGACCGTGCGGTCACTTTTCAATACTAATTGGCCGACAAGGGGAACCCT
>CAZLDQ010000008.1:0-21012 GCA_964558295.1 uncultured Planctomycetaceae bacterium
CTCCTATTAACGTTTCTCGCTCACCGCCACTGCGCGCAAAAGCTGACGTGCACCCCCCTGCGTGTGCTACCACCAAATCGGTCTAGACACTCGCATGAAAATTGCTAATCTATGGCTCCCCCTCGAAGTAGAATCCCAGGGGGAATCCTGAGCGGTCGGGGATGATGAGGTGGAAAGGAGGCTGCCTGATGGCACCGCCGCGTGCGTTGTTGGTCGTTGCGATTCTGTTGACTGGGTGTCAGGGGGCAACTCCACCAGGCCCCACCGATCCGTTCTTTGGCCGGACTCGGATCGAACCACCACACACCGGTGCGGCGTCCAGTGGTTCCTCGATTGCTCCCTATTCGCCTACCCCGCCGCAGGTGACGGTGCCGCCGGCCATGACGCCCGTGTCTGGTGCTTCGTCCATCGTTCCGTCCAGCTCAACGCTGGCCTTGGCACCGGTGAGCGAGCCGATAGCAGTTCCAGCGGCGGCTAGGCAGATGGAGAGCCCCAATCAGCAGATCGTCAGTTGTGTGGCGACTTCTGGCGACGTGAGGTCCGATAATTCGGCAACATCTGTGTCGGCCCCGTCCTTGACGCCTCCCAAGACCGTCGCTCCGATCGCAACGTCTGCCACAAGTTCGCAGCAAGCAATTACCACACGCGAACGGGTTTACCAGACGATATCGCCGCGTCCGAAAGAGGACGTGGTTGCGTTGGCCGATTCAGCGACGTCGCGCGTGGTGGGTTCTCCAAGGGCCAAGACCGCGGCAACAGGCCGCCCGATTGATATCATGGACCTGCCTCCGGCTTCAGACAGCGCTGTGCGGCAAGTCTCGGCAGCTTTCGAGATTAAGGACCCAGTTGATCGAAACGTTCGTACATCACCTCAGAACCTGACGTCTGAATTGTCCACGCCCCCCTCGCTTTATGGATGTGACCCCCAATATGGATGGTTGCGGGGGCGATTGGAGTACTCTCAAATTGATCACCAGTGGAAGCTTCGCTATATCCCGATCGATGGGGTGACCGACCAATATGGTGGCAGCGTCATTCTGGGTAATACGACCATGCTTTCGGGGTATGAGCGGGGCGATTTTGTGGAGGTTCGCGGAACGCTTGCCTCCACCAATCCGGACAGCCGGACCTTCTCCCCCACTTTCGAGATTCGGACGATCAAGCCGTTGCGGAAGCAGTAGTCCGACTTTGTTTAGGTTTGAACGATCCGCGTCGTATGCTTGATTATTCTCGGCGGCGTTTTTCGTCGGCCGACAAATCCACTTCTTTTACGGATGAAGCAAGGTACCTTGAGCGGCGTTACCCCGGGAATCAAGGCACGGATCGAGTCCATTCTCGTCGGCACGACGCGGGGGCGACTTGCGCGCTGGAGCTTTCTTCTGCCGAAGATTGCCTCGTTGGAACCCGATCTCCAAGCGTTGAATGACTATGACTTGCGCAAGCGGAGTCTGGCCTTGCGCTATCGCGCTCGCAGTGGCGAGCCGTTGGCCCGACTTCTCCCCGAAGCTTACGCCCTAGTACGCGAGGCGGGCCGGCGCACGCTCAACATGCGCCACTTCGACGTGCAGCTTCTCGGTGGTATCGCTATGTTCAACCGGTCGATTGTCGAAATGCAGACCGGCGAAGGGAAGACGCTCACGGCAACCCTGCCGATGTATCTGCAGGCTCTCGCTGGTCGCGGGTGTCATTTGGCCACCGTGAACGACTATCTGGCCCGGCGCGATGCGGAATGGATGACGCCAATTTATAAGGCTCTGGGGTTGACCGTTGGCGTGATCCAGACGCAGATGAGTCAGCCGCAGCGGCGTAAAGCGTACGCTTGCGACGTGACCTATGGGACCGCCAAGGAATTTGGCTTCGACTTTCTCCGCGACCGGCTCCTCCTACGTCGGATAAGCGAAGGGCAGAATGACCTCTTGGGCGGGATGCTGGGGGAGAATCGCGGCGACGGTGACGAGAAGCCCGTCCAAGGAGACTGCTACTTTGCCCTGGTCGACGAGGCCGACAGCATTCTAATTGACGAGGCACGAACGCCATTGATCATCAGTGCCCTGCCGACTGAGGAAGAGCGTTTGGCCGTCGAGTGCTACAAGTGGAGCGCCAAAGCTGTTCACGAGTTCATTGAGGATGAGGACTACGAAGTCGACCACGACAAGAAGACTGTTGAATTGACCCGCGTCGGCCGGCAGAAGCTGCGAATGCTTCCCAAGCCCGAGGCGATGGATTCCGTGGGCATGTTCCACATCTATCGCTACATTGAAAGGGCGATCAAGGTGGAACGGGAGTTCATTCGCGATCGGCAGTACGTGGTGCGCGACGGTGAGATCGTGATCGTCGACGAATTCACCGGTCGTTTGGCCGAAGGACGCAAGTGGCGTGACGGTATCCACCAAGCCATCGAAGCCAAGGAAGGGGTCGAAGTGACCGTAGCCACCGGGCAGGCCGCACGGGTCACCGTTCAGGACTTCTTCCTTCGCTATGAACACTTGGCTGGTATGACCGGCACTGGACGTAGTTCCGCCCGCGAGTTGCGAAAGATCTACCGTTGCCACGTCGTGCCAATTCCGACCAACAGGCCGGCAATCCGCCAACAGCTCCCAACCCGCGTATTTGGTACGGCAGACAGCAAGTGGGAGGCGATCGTCGATGAAGTCTGCCTGATGCACGCCCAAGGCCGGCCCGTGCTGATCGGCACGCGGTCGATCGACAAGTCTGAGCTTCTTTCCAAGCTCCTGAAGGCCAAGGGAATCGAGCATCAGGTGCTCAACGCCAACCATGTCGAGGAAGAAGCCGACATCGTGGCTCAGGCCGGTTTGCTCAATAAAGTGACGGTGTCGACAAACATGGCAGGACGGGGAACGGACATCAAACTGGGCGAAGGCGTCGCGGAACTTGGCGGTTTGCACGTCATCTGTACCGAGATGCACGACTCGGCCCGTATCGACCGCCAGCTCCTGGGACGCTGCGGACGTCAAGGCGATCCCGGTTCCTATCGACAGTACCTTTCCCTGGATGACGAACTGCTGATCACTGGCCTCGGACCAGACAAGGGACATCGGCTCGAGGAACTTGGCAAAGAAGCTACGGGACCGTTGGACTCCTACGCCCGTCTGTTCCTGAAAGCGCAAAAGAAGGTCGAGCGGCGTCACTTCCGCGAACGCCGCGCGCTGATGTATTTCGAAAAGCAACGCAAGAAAATGCAGCGGGCGATGGGGCAGGATCCGTATCTCGATACGCCGAACTAATGGTTCACGTGACGGACGTTCTTGCTCACCGTGGCACGTCGGAGACTTGGAGCATCGGGGGATCGAACGTCTGGTCTGCTTTGGTCTCCGTGCTCTGTATCCTCCACCTCGTCAATTGGCTCGCTGTATTTCCTGCGATAATGTCGGGGCGTCATGCCGATCTGGCGACGGAAGTGCTTGGTGAAATGGCTCTGGTCGTAGAAGCCGGTACGTAGGGCGATCTCTGTGAGACTCTCTTCAGTGGACGTTAGCAGTCGGCAAGCCGCGTTGAGACGGACGCGGAGAATGAACTCACGTGGTGTCATTTGGAAAAGCCGCTTGAATCGCCGATCCAGTTGGCTGATGGAGAGTCGGGCAAGGCGGGCCAGATACTTGATGTCGAGGTCTTCGGCGTAGCGGGTGAACACGCACCGAAGCAACGCCTCCATCTCGCGGTACGGTTCCAGGAACACGCCCGCCTTTTCCACGTCACGCATCGCTCCGGCAATGCCGATCACTTGGCCGCCGTCGCCCATGAGCGGAATCTTGCTCGACAAGTGCCATCGCAACTCGCCCCGATGGTTCGGAATCAGCCAGGCTTGGTTTGCCAATGGTTGGCCCCCATGGATCACACGTTGATCCTCGGCCACGTACTGGTCGGCCAGTTCCCGGGGCGAGAAGTCGTGATCCGTTTTGCCAATCATCTCCTCCGGGTGCTGGAGACCGAGCATCTGGGCCAGGGCCTGATTAACCATTATGAACTGCCCATGAGTGTTCTTGGCATAGAAATAGGTGTCGGGCAGATAGTCAAACAACTGACTCAGATGCCAAGGGCAATCTAGCCGCCGGCAGAAGTCGCGTTGGAACGATTCGGGCGAGCTCATGCGTAAATCGTACCAGAATCTGCGTACTGCGTACAAGACTCGCCACCCCCTGGAAGATTAGGGTCAAAGGATTCGCGGATCGGTTGCCGCCCCACCACCTCTTTCAGAGGGGGCTGTTGCGAACGCTTGAGGAGAAATGGCCATGACGAACACTGCCTTGACGATCAATGGCTCCGACAAGGAGATGCTGTACCAGTCTCGATTGCGACGCTATGTGACGGCGATGCGCCGCGGCAAGCCCGATCGGGTTCCGATCCGGCCGTTTGTGGCCGAATTGACCGGCAAGTACGCCGGCTTCACCTGCCAGGAATTGGCCCACGATTATGAAATCGCCTTCGAGGCGGCTCGACGTTGTGCGGCCGACTTTGATTGGGATGCCGTCGTACCAAACATGGTCTACGTGTGGACCGGACTGACACAAGCGATTGGTTTGAAGTACTACGGCATCCCGGGGATCGACATTCCCGCGGAGACCGGGTTCCAATATCGCGAGCCGCCCCAACAGGATGCCTTCATGCGTCCCGAGGAGTATGACGCTCTGATCGAGGACCCGACCGGCTTCTTGCTCAACATTTGGTTGCCGC
Organism: uncultured Planctomycetaceae bacterium; assembly: GCA_964558295.1. Lineage (GTDB taxonomy): Bacteria > Planctomycetota > Planctomycetia > Pirellulales > Thermoguttaceae > JBDKTH01. The sequence goes on from CAZLDQ010000008.1 coordinate 4,693, forward strand.
GAGTGTCCAAGTCGGTTGTGGCCCCGGGCGAGCCGACGACGATGGAGAACCACCTGTCCTTTATCAAGGGGGGGATGGCCATGATGCAGTATTTCAACGGGTTCGGCACGCAGATCGCGCGGCTGCGGTCGGAGTGCGGCACGGTCTCGGCCATCGCCGGCATCTTCAAGGCGCCGATGGACATCCTGGCCGACAAGCTGCGCGGCTACCTTGGGCTGGTCGAAGACCTCTATGAACGTCGCGACAAGGTTCTGGCGGCTTGCGAGGCCCTGATGCCGCACCTGTACGAGGTGGCTCGGATGACCGCCGATCCGGCCCGACTTGTGCCGATTGGCTACTGGATGCACCGTGGCGGCGTTCCCTTCGTTTCCCCAGAGATTTTTCAGAATATCTACTGGGCCACGGTTAAACCGATCATCGAGGAACTCTGGGCCGACGGATACCAGACGCTCTTCTATGCCGAAGGGAAGTGGGACTATCACTTGGAGTCGTTTGCCGAGTTGCCGGAAAGAAGCATCATCTATCACGTGGATCAGGGGGACATCCTCAAGACGCATCGTGTACTGGGTGAAAAGTTTTGCATCAGTGGTGGCATTCCCAATGTGCTCCTGGGTACCGGATCGCCCGAGCAGGTGCGCGAGTATTGCAAAAAGGTCCTCGACGGCGTGGCCCGCGACGGTGGCTATATCATGGACGCCAGCGCGATCGTGCAGAACGACGCCCTTGTGGAAAACTTGCAGGCGATGACCGATTTCACCCGCGAGTATGGCGTTTACTCCTCCGGGGCCCTTGATCCACTCCCCTCCACGGTAGATGCGAAACGTACATCGCCGGCCGATCGCCGGCTTCACCCCGCGGCGGTTGACGTTCGCCGTCTGCCGGGGGTTTGCCAGCCCTGGGAGGAGAAACAGAAAGAACTCGGGCCGATTTCGGGTGACGAGGCTCTGTGTCGTCGAGTTTGGGAAGACATTGATCGGCTGGCCTACCTTTACGTGTGGCAGATCCTGTTGTCTTTCTGAAAGGGGCGGAAAGCGTAGGCTCATTCCGATAGGAGTGTGAGCGATGAAAAGCCGATTGATTCAACGCGGCGTTTTCCTGCAATGTTCGATTCTCGGCTTGGCGCGGGCCCGGACTGTGCCGACACTCGTGCCTTCGTCCCCACTGGGGTTAGCTGGAACGGTTGCTCCCAGCGAACGGATTCTTCTCGGGCTGATCGGTTGTGGCAACCATGGAATTCATTGAAACTTGTGACAGATCTGCCACTGGCACGTCTTGCCGTCTCTGCTGGACAAGGCGAGGTTGATCCCAAGCAGAGCACGAACGAGCCACTCGTCGGCCGGATCTCGCAGTCGGGTATCCGTTTCGAAGGGACCGACGGCTGGATCGATTCGCACAAGTGGCGTGGATCGCTCAAAGCCTGCCGCGGCGAGATGCTTGATGCGGGGATTGATCCCGAAAAAGTCAAAATCTATCGGCCTAGCGAGATCGTTCCTGGCCCCTCGGATAATGGGGGCGAGTACCGCAACTTCTTCGATTGTGTGAAGTCACACCAGCGGACCTACACACCCGCCGAGACCGGCCACCGTACGATCACTATCGCCCACATGGGCAATATCTCCATGCTCCTGGGCCGCAGACTGGCATGGGAACCTGAGGGGGAACGATTCATCAACGATCCCGAAGCCAACCGGATACTCCGCCGTAAGCAACGCGAGTCCTAGACGCTGGCAAATGTCGAGGCATGGGTTGCGAAGAACGGCTAGCTACCATCGGGCTTCTAGGCCGACATTGAAGCCGTGGAGGAAAGCCGAGCCGCTGTACAAGGTCGTGCTGCTTAGGGCTGTGTTGGTGAAATCGAGTTGATCGGTCGCTCGGGCAACGCCATCGACCCAGATTAGATTGTAGCCCGCCCGGCAGTAGAGTGACTCGGTGAGATGCAATGTGCCGTTGAACCCCAGTTCGCCGATGAAGGCTTCCTGGCCACCGCGGACGCTTGTGTTGCGGAGGATCGTCGTATTGTCGTTGTCGCCGAGGAACGTCTGTTGCCGGGATTCGGCGCCGAAGATGCCTGCCTTACCGAGGAATTCCAGTTCAAGATGGCTCCATTGACGTTTTAGACTTGCGCCAATCTGCGCACCGTACAGATTGTTGTCGGTGCGGATGTTGTAGTCGCTCGTGCCATGGAGGACATCTTCGGAGTTCAAGTTGAACCGCTCGTCCAGATTGAAGTAGCGGAAACCGCCGAGAAGGAACAAGCCGGGATAGTTGGTCGGGCGGATGAGGTTCAGTTCGGCGTTGTGAATCCTGGAGGTTAGCGAGGCGGTCATGATGTTGGCGGCGGCGAAATCCTCCGTAGCGGGGCCGAGTGGGGCTGGAACGCTCAAGATCGCCCCACCAGTCACGGCATCGCTAGACTCCCATTCGTGCAGACCAAAATAGGCGGCTTCCACCATGCCGCCGTTGCAAAGCGTACGACGCAGGGCGAGCCGCGGTCCGCCGACCATGTTGTGCTTGAGATTGTCGGTCTCCAGCACCGTGTCATCGGTGACGTCGTTGATTACCAATGGACGGTTGCCGGCCCGATTGAGCTGCAGAAAGAGGGCCTCGGCCGTAATCGCCAGGCACGGTTGACAAGGGCAGCCCCAGTCATCGCCTCCATCAGTCCAGAGTTTTGCCTCGTCACTAGGAAGTGCCCCCCCCAGACAGGAGTCTGAAAACCTACAACTTCCAGGGACCGGTACGGGCTGCGTGTTTCCGTCGAACGAGGGGTACGAGCGAGCAGCTTCTTGGGCTGCCCCGCTTGCAGAAAACAACACGACCACAGTCAACGTGAGCAATGCCCGGCGAATGTCCATGCCTTTTCCCCCTCCAGAATCGCTGGGATGATAGCCATTCTCAGTCCGACCGCGAACGCCGTCCCGCGGCGGGCTAGTGGTTTGGATCGGTAGGCTGGAAAAGCTTCCTTGACAAAATCGCTACATTCGGTCGAAGCCAATTCGCTGGCATAGTTTCGCTAGCTTCGCTGACTTGTCAGACGCGGTGAACGTCACTCGTACTGCAGCGCCTTGGCCAGTTCCAGGCGGGCGGCACGTTCTGCCGGGAACCAAGCGGCTGCAACGACGATCAGATAGGAACTCGCAAAGCAGACAACCAAGAGCCAGGGGCGGAAAACGAATTCCACGGGGTGGCCGATTGCCGGAAGCGTGGCCAGATGGATCAGGTAGGCGATGGCAATCCCGGCCAGAACGCCGGGTACCAGGCCCATGGCACCTATCATTGCTGCTTGAGTAAGGATCGCCTTGCGCACTTGGCCACGAGTCATGGCGACAATGCGCAGAAGGCCCAGCTCGCGGGTCTGTTCGAGCACGTTCATCGTGAGCGTATTGACGACTCCGAAGGCCGCCACGAAGAATCCCAAGATGAGAATGCCCCAGAGACAGCCGTCAATGCCGCGGATCATTCCATCGATCATGCGAGTCAGATCGGTGAACGAATGCAGTAACACGCCGTGCTTATCGCAGAGGGCCTGGAGCTGCTTCTGGATCTCGGCCAGCTGGGCATGCTCGCCGCGGATCAAGTAGGCGTCGACCCCTTTGACATGGAAGAGCTTCTCCGCCTGAGGGCGGTACATGTAGACAGAAAGCCCCCCCACGAGGTATTCGTTAAAAACACCGGCGATTTGCAGGTTCTTGATGCCTTCGCGGGTTTCCAGCGGCAGCTGATCACCGGTACGTAATCCGGTCTTCTGAGCCAGCACACTCCCGATGACCACATCGCCGGCAAGGATACGGTCACGAATCGCTGCCGCGTCGCCCCCGTCGAAGTTCAGATAGCCCGGGTCTGTGTCGGTAAACTGGCGAACGATTACCACGACCGACTGACCGGCCGCATTAGCTTGAACGAAGCGGGTCGTGTCGATGCTGGTGATTCCCGGAATCTGGCGGATTTCCCTGTCCAATTCTTCCGGCAGGTCGGCGGAGAGTCCGGACGCTGGGTCGGGCATCATTGCACGGACGAAGAAATCGCCGGCTAGCGCTTGTTCGTACCACTTGCGCACGTCGCGCACGTTGTCGAGGATCGAGTTGGACAAGCCGACGCCTGTGCTGGCAGCGATATAGAGTACGCCCACAGTCAAGGTGGTTCGGGCACGGTGCCGAAGAATCTGGCGGTGGGCCAGACGTGTTTCGACCCCCAGGATCGGCTTTAGGCACCAGTGGACCACGGCGGCCAATGGGTTGAGGATCAGCGGAAGCATCAGCACGATACCGACCAGGATCACCACGGATGTGGCTACGGCAATGATCGTTGGCAGATAGCCGAGGATACACAGAAGCAGGACAATTCCGCCGCCGACAGTCAGCAGGGTGCCCGCAATCACAGCTCTGTGGGAGCCGCCTTCCATGTCCTCGTGAGGGACGACACTCAGTCCTTCCAAAGGGGAGACCCGGCTGGCACGGCGCGCCGGTACGGCTGTTCCCAAGAAGGCCACGCCGAGGCCGAAGACCACGGCCAGCACGAACGGCATGGGCGTTACGATCACTGCCGGCAAGGAAACTTGGAGAATGCTGGTCAGGGCATTAGTCAGCAGCTGAGCGCCGGCCAGGCCCACCAGGATTCCCAGTACGGTGCCCAAGGCGCCCATCACCAGACTCTCTCCGTGAACCAAGTGCGAGATTTGGCGACGTGTCGCCCCAACTGCCCTCATGATAGCCAGCTGGCGGCGACGCTCGCCCACGTTCATCAACGCCGTATTGAGGATGATGAACGCGGCCAGCAGCAGAGAGAATGCGGTTGCCAGGTGCAGGCCTTGTTGGCTGGAGGAGAGGGTCTCTTCGACTAACTGGCTTCGCGTTGGCGGCTTACGGGCCTCTACCCCCGTGGGCAGACGGCGATTGAGGGTCGCGATAACGTGGTCCACGTTGGCCGAATCATCGAGGACAACTTGGATGCGATCGAGTTCGCCTTGCAGTCGGAAATAGCTCTGCGCGTATTTGAGCGGCACGAGCATCAACCCGCCCATCCGGAGTGAAGCGGCACCTTCGGCATGCAAGATCCCTACGACCTTCATTCGACGCATGCCTCGTTTGGTGAGCAATTTGACCTCGTCGCCCGGGCCGACGCCGAGACTCTTGGCAAAATCGGCTTCCAGTTGCACGCCTTCTTTCGCGGTCAATGCGTGACCGGCCTGGAGCTTGTAGTCGCGCACGGCTGGATCTTTGGCGGGATCGACACCCAAGGCCAGCAGCTTCATGCGGCGTCCTGCGACATACATGATCGTTGGACGTTGGACAAGCGGCGCAGCGATCTTCACGCCGGGGGTCGTCTCGACGAGTCTGAGAAGGCCTTCGTCAAAGGTACTTCCCCCGGCGCCTACGACTTCCAGGGCTGCACGTCCGGTCACCGTGGTGAACATCTCTCGATAGGCCTGCCGCGTCGTCGACGTGGCCACGCTCACGGCTACTACGGCGGCTACGCCGATCACGATACTCAGGAGAGTCAATAAGGCACGGCCCGGGTGGCTGAGCACCTCGCGGAGACTGAATTTCCACAAGACCATGGCCTACTCCCTGACCACATCATAGGACGGCTCTTCGCCGACGACGACCTCTTGTTCGACCAATCCGTCCGAGAGATGGATCACGCGGTCGGCTTTAGCTGCCACACTTGGATCGTGGGTGACCATGACGATTGTCTGCTGCCTCTGGTCCACAAGGTTGCGGAGCATCTGAATCAGGCGTTGGCCATTGACACTGTCGAGGTTTCCAGTCGGTTCGTCCGCCAGCAGCAAGGCCGGCTGGATGACCAAGGCGCGGGCCACGGCCACCCGTTGCTGTTCGCCGCCGGAGAGTGTGCTGGGAATATGATCGCGGCGTCCGGACATGCTTACCAGTTCGAGCACTTCCCGCGCTCGGCGACTGGCTTCGGCCGAAGAGATACCGTCAAGCTCCAAAGGGAGCGAAACGTTTTCCTCCGCCGTGAGGATTGGCAGGAGGTTGAACGACTGGAAAATGAAACCAATCCGCTGCCGCCGCATCAGCGTCCGCTGATCGTCGGTGAGTGAGGCCAAGTTGACCCCTTCCAGGAGGACTTCGCCGCTTGTCGGCGAATCGATCCCCCCGAGCATTGAGAGGAGCGTGCTCTTGCCCGACCCCGAGCGGCCCATGATGGCCACCATCTCCCCGGCGCGAACGCCAAGATCTACCCCGCGCAAGGCCTCAACACGAGCCTCGCCCTCGCCATACACTTTTCGTAGATTGCGGGCCTCAAGGACGAACATCAAGGGGCTCTCCTCGCTACGGAACTACCACGATAAGTCAATTCTAATCAGCGTATAGGGGGGTGGGCAAGTACCTCACGATAGTCGTAGGAAATGCCAGATCGTCATGGAAAGGGTAACGGCGGCCCCCACTACTGAACGGCTGCTTGCCTCGTTGCGCTCGCAGCCCCCTTTACCGCCGCGGTCCGATGCGTGGGCGGAGGATCGCCAAGGAGATAACCAGCGGAAGCAGGAAAACAAACCAGCGGGGACGAACCGCCAAAATAGCCAACAGAAGGGGGAACGTGGCGACCAGCCAAGCCGGCAGCCGCTCCACATCGCGGTAGGCCGTCCACAGCACCCCCATCAGGACACCGATCTTCACGCAGGCCAGCATCGCCATTTGTCCCGCTCCCTCGTTCTCAGGCGACCCAATCCATAGAATGGCTCCGATGAGGAGCAACACCAGGGCGATCAGGCCGACGGCGTGACGACGCATGTGGACTCTTGGGGCTAGGGGCCGCCGGAGACGCCCTAGATCCGATCGAGGGTGTCTAGCCAACGGGCCAATTCAAGTTGTTCCTCAGCGTTGAGCGACCGGGGCTTTTCACCAAGGTCTTTCACGCTGACCGGATACTTCATCGTACGCAACAATTCGATCGTTTCGTCGATCTTGTTGGTCGACACTCCTTTGGACGGTCGGGCGACGTAAAAGGCCAAGCGGTGAGCCGGATCGTTTTCCGGTGGACGACTGACCAACGGTGCGTCGATGGCGACGACCGCACGGACTGTCTCTCGCTCGCTATATGCCAGCAAACCGGCCAGCGTTCCGCCGTCCTCCTGCCCCATCGCGACGATTCGTGTAGCATCTACAGTATACTTCGACTGGATCTGGCTCAGAAGCCCACGGGCGAGGGCCAAATCCCTCAGATTCCACTTGTCGGGGGGGGCGGTCCTGGGGGCCAGGAGAATCACGTGATCTCCTGTGCAAGCCGGCTTCCATTGGGCCACTAGCTTGTCGATATCGAATTCGTTGGAGCCATGGAACCACATTACCAGACCGTGTGGTACGGCCGGGTCGTAATTCTCCGGGATGTAGGCCCAGACCTCGTTGCTGAACTTGCCGACTTCGAAGCGGACTATGCCAGTCTGCGACTGTTTGGTGGTCTTCGATTCCTGATTGCCCGTGGCCGGGGGGAGTGTTTCGCTTGGCAACTGCTCCGGTAGCCGGCTTAAAGTGATCGTTTGCTTGAGTGTTTCTGCGCCCCGACGGATTTCCAAGTCGACGTTCTGCTCCGGCTGGTAATTGCCAATCCTGCGACGGAGTTCTGCCGCATCGTGGATTGCGGCACCAGCCAGAAACAGCACCACATCTCCCGCCTTGATACCGGCCTTGGCCGCAGGACTGTCAGGGTAGACATAGCGCACCGTTACACCTCGGGGTATGTCAGCCGGCGGCGTGTTACCCGAAAGCCGCGTCGGAAGGATGCCGAGGAACGGCGTCTCATAGGCTTGGAGCTTCTCGACCAGTTGAAGCTTGGTTGCAACACGCTGGTTGTCTCGGAGTACAACCAGTGCGATGGTGTCGCCCGCATAGCGGCGGCTGATTTGTTCTTTGACCTGGGCAACCCGATCGACTTTGCGTCCATCGATTTCGACGATCTTGTCGTCCTTGCGAAGGCCCGCCTTGTGAGCCGGCGAGTTGGGCCGCGCGCCGGCGATCACGGGTTCAGCGACGTGGAGATTGTCGCTGGTCAATTGAAGCCCTGCTATTCCCGGATGCAGGTCTTTGCCCTCCTTGAGCCGTTTGAAGACCATTTGCACGTCTTCGCCGGGAATCGCAAAGCCGATCCCCGAATCATACCACTCGACCCCAGCGATTTCCTCGTTTCGATCCGGCGACATCGGGACCAGCACGCCAAGCACGTGGCCGTTGAGATTGACCAGCGGGCCACCGTAGTTGTTGGGCGAGATGGCCGTATCAGCCTGAATCGCTTTACCCCAGATTCGGTTGACCGCGCTGAGGATACCGACCGACACGTTGGGCCGGTCGATCTCAAAAGCCCGACCGATGGCGATCGCCCATTGGCCCACTTGCATCTTGTCCGTGACGGCGAATTGGGGTACGGGCAGTGGTCTTTCCGTGTCGATTTTCAAGAGCACCAGCATCCGGTTATGATCCGTGGCCACACGTTGGGCCGGCTTGCGGGTGCCGTCGGGCAACTGCACGAGGATCGAGGTGGGTTGGTTGATAAAATTGAACGCACTGGAGATGATGTAGCCGTCTTCGCCCACGATCAGGCCGGTTGTCGGGCCGGTGCCGAAAAGCACCTTGCCGACCTTTTCCAGGCCCCCGACTGTCTCAATTCGCACCACCGACGGCGCCGCCTGGGCGACAGCCGCTTGAAATGCTTGCTGTTCGAGCAAGTCCACGTCGTCAGTCGCCCGAAGCTCGTCTGAGAGCAAGAGTCCGGCAACTAGGGCGGCCACCAGAACCGCTGGCCTTCGCATGGGTTGCACGAGAATGACATCGGGGAATTGCTGTTTATCTGAGCGATACGACATGGATATCGGTTGGTCTTGGATTTGTGTGCTGCGGTCAACGAATGCCTTGATCCCTATTCCTATTCCTGTTCCCGTTCCTCGTCAGAAGCTTTCAGGACAAACTCCCGCAACCCCTCGGGACGCAAGACGGTCAGCGTGATTTGGGCTTCATATTCCAGGTGAGCCAACTCGTCGCGGAGGGCTTTGCACGAGGGGACGAGCCGGTCGTTGACCAGGACGATCAGATCGTCGGGTCTCAGGCCGGCAAAGGCGCTTGGCGAGTGAGGCAGAACCCGGTCCACGTAGGGCGGCGTACGCTCGACGACATCCGGTACGAGCACGAGGCCTAAGGCGGCCAGTGTTACAGGACGATCGGGCTTTTTGGCCGAATCTTCTTTTCGGGCGACGAAACGTCCTTCCCGTATCTGCTTAACCGATTCCCGTAACTGGTCGATGGGAATTGCGTAATTCAGCCAGGTGTTGTTACGGGCGTTACGCAGTTCCTTTCCGAGCATGGCGAGAAGTTGGCCACGTCGCGTGACCAATGCACCGCCTGCGGCCCCGGGATTGTTCGTGGCCACGTCGAGCACGTAGACCGGGCCGCGATAGGGGGTTTCGAACACGCCACGCCGCGCTTCCAGACTCGTCTTGACTGACACGATGCCCTGCTGCACGCTTACCGGCTCGTTGCCCGTGGCCACGTTGAACAGATTGCTGAAAGCCAGCACCCGGGTACCGCTTGGGGCGACAACCGCCTCGTCCAGATTGAACGCCGGCAGATCGGCCGCTTTGATCTTCAGGACAGCGACCTCCAATCGCGGATCGGCTCCCAAGAGCTTGGCTGTGAGTCTACGCCCATCGCTAAGGATCACGGTCAGGTTGTCAGTATCGAGCACATAGCTCCATGAGGTAAGGATGTGTCCTTCGGGCGAGATGAGCAGGCCGGTCTGGTAGGCTTCCATTCCGGAGAATCCGCCGGCTCCGTAAATCTTCACCACCTTGGACTGCACCTGGGTGATCGTTGTGGAGATAGAGCCGCTGGGATTGTCATCGTTGGCAATCGCCGGGGACGAAAATGCGGCCAGCAGCATGACGCACGCCACCGATGATGCAAGCCGGCGTCGTCCCCAGACCGTTAGCCGTTCGGCGCAAGTGTCGGGGCTAGACGGGAGAGCGATCGGTCGGGTTGAAACAAAGGATTTCACTTTGACGGCTTTCTGTTGGCTACTTTGAATTCGTGAACCCGGAGCGCGGTAAAACGTTCATCGCCGAACCGGACTTCCAGGCGGGTCGGGACCATCCGGCCGTTCACGTCGCGATATTCGGAGAATGTGATCTCACAGGGATCGACGCTCTCATCGGGGAACATTTCCATCGCCGAGAGTTGCCCACTCTCGGAATCGAACATGAACCGGCATTCGACACCACCATGAAGACCCACGAGTACATCGGCGAGTTCCGGACGGCCGGCGAGTGGCAAGGTGCCGAGATAATAGACTTGGCCGAACGTGTCGAGTCCTTCAACGGCCAACCGCCGCCAGAGGTAGAGCGCAGGGAACATGCCGCCACTTCCCGTAGGGGTTAGCGATGAAGCCAACTCGTCGGTGGCCGTCCACTTCAATTCCTCGTTGGGCAACTTCAAGACGATTTCCGTTCCGGTAATCGTCAATCGGAAGTCTCCGCCGGTTTCCAGCGAGCCGCTGAGTGTCCAGTCGCCGACAGGCGAAGTGAAGCCCCCTTTGCCGAGCCAACCCTCCCAGACTCGTTTCTGATGCTGGCGATTGAAATAGTAGTTGGCGTAACCTTCCCGCGCTTCAAAGTGTCTCTTGACTTCTTCCGGCATCGGCGGCTTCGCTCGGCTCCTCTGGCCCTGCGACGGCTCGCTGGGGATGGGGAGTGGCAGTGGGATACGTGGCACTTTCTCTTCCGACTTGACCTTCTTGGGCGCATCGTCCGGCTTCTGCTCCTTGTCCGGTTTGTCGTCTGGCTTGGGGATTGGCATGGGCGATTCGGTTGGGCTGTGCAACATGCGGATCAATTCGCCCTCGGTGTGAACACCGGCTAGACGCACAAGAATGTCGTGACGCTGGCCTGCGCGGCGGAAGCTAAGCGGCACGCGCCAACCCTTCGGATAAATTCCCAGGACGTTCTTGAACCCGTTGGGGGTGGTGATTGGCCGGTCGGCGAAGCGGATGATTTCGTCGTCATAGCGTAGACCGCGGCGGTAGGCGTCGCTGTCTTCGAGGATGTCGTTGACTACCACGCGCCCTTCGTCGTCGAGGCTAACGGTCGCGCCGAGGGTGGCATGATCTACGATCCGGCCACTGTGGAGGTGCCCGAGAAAATGCTTGATCTGATTGATCGAGATGGCGTAACCGACCCCGACGTTCACGCGGCCTCGCTTTTCGAACGATCCGCGGCCGTTGATGCCGATCAACCGGCCTTGGGCATCGAACAGCGGGCCCCCGGAGTTGCCGGGATTGATCGAGGCGTCGGTCTGGATGCAGTCGGTGTATTCGAGGATCGTGCCGGCCGGGTACTGGTAGCGGTGCGTGCCGGAAACGATTCCATACGTGACGGTTGGTTGGAAGTCGGTGGCCAGAAGAAAAGGATTCCCCATGGCGAATACCCAATCGCCTACGTGGACTTCGTCGCTGTCGCCCATCTCGGCACAGGGAAAATCCTCGCGCCCGAAGAGCTTAATCAGAGCCACATCCCCCGTCGGATCGAGGCCGACGATTACGGCGTCGTAGACGTGGCCGTCGGCCATCCCGCATTTCATGGCATCGCCGCAGGCGCTGGTTACGTGGAAGTTGCTCAGCGCGTAGCCGTCCCGAGTGATGACGACGCCTGAGCCGCCCCCCTCCCCTTCCGCAGAAAAAATGGCGAGGACAGCGCCCTTGGCCTTGGCCATGATGGCGATCCGTTGAGCCTCGGCCTCCTGGACTTCCTGCGGCACGTTGACTGTAGCGGGCTTCGCTGTCTCAGGCTTCGGGGGCGACTCGTGCTCGTCGGCCCAGGTCCAAGGGGTCAGTGCTGCGAGAAGGATTGCGGTAGCCGTGAGGATTCGTGTCATTTCAAGACCCTCACGTCACATAGGTCGACGTGGTCCGAGACATCCAGTTCATCACCATAGTCGACCAGGATGCTTATCCGACGCACGCCGGTCAGGTCGAGGTCCAGCGGTTTCGGCGGTTCGGTGCCAGTCAGCGTGGTCTCGAACAGTACCCTGCCGTCGCCAGAAATCACCAGTCGCGCATGGCCACGGGGCCGTACCCGATCGTCGATCCCCACAGTGGCCCGCAGCCGGCGAAACTTGTCGGGAAGCCGGTAGACCAACTCCGTACGACTATGCAGTGCCAAACCCTTTGTGTAGGTCTTGCCGTCAAGCTCCATCGGGCCGGAATAGAGTCCCCGATCGGTCTTGGGGGCAAAGAACTGACTTAGCACGCTGGGAACTTTGTTGGCCCCGAAGTACGGGGTCCACTGACGCAGTTCGGGTTCTAATTCGCTGAGATAGATGATCTTGCCTTGTGAAAAGTCGATGCGGAGGATCTCAGACAAAGGACACGTTCTGGTGAGTCCGAGCGGGGTCGTCCACTCCAGTTGACCCTTGGCAAGATGGATAGCACGCACAGCCCAGGAGGAGCCATCGCGATCGTTGACACGGCAGATCACTTCGGGCAGGCTGCGGCCGGCCGACTGGAAATAGACCAAGCCGAGAACCTTGGAACGCTTCACCGGGAGGATGTCGCCGTCAATCTCAAACTGTACGGTACTTTCAGTCACGTCGCGCAACACCCCGCGATGGTAGTCGACTACCTCATCCTTCCGCACCACAATCAAGTCGCCGGTGGCTTCCATCTCGCGGATTCGTGACCACTCGGCCAACACAGCTTCAGCAGCCCGCTGGAACCGGACAGAAACGACGTCGCGCGTGGCAATCACCACGCTCTGGTTGTCGCCGAGTCGGATCCTTGCCTTGCCGTTTTCGGCCTGGTAGCCGAGGCCGACAAGCGATGTGCCGTCGGCCAATTCAACCCAGATGTCCGGCTCCCAGGTACGTTTGCCGTTTTCACCCAACGGGGCAAGACCGGTCAGCTTTTCGGTTGGTATGGAGAGCCGCCGGCCGTCGCTCTCGATAGCCACCTGGTCGCCGGAGAACTCGATCAGCGAACCGGTGATCGTCTCGCCCGAGAGCATTTGCGCCTCGACGTTGGCCGGCGTGCTGCCAAGCAGCGGGATTAGAAGTAGCGCGTACATAGTTGCTCAGAATTCTCGCGTCTGTCGTATGAAGCGGCCATTTGCCGTTTCGGATCAAGTCTCTTCGCTGTGGGATGATTTCTCTGCGCGTCGTGATGAGTTCTACTTGTTCCGGAGCAGCATCGTGGGGCAAGCTCCCGCCGACACGTGGTAAATGGATGCATTACTTGCCATTTCAATTCTCGATTTGCATTTTTCAAGTCGCAAATCTCAAATTTCAAATCTCCAGTATTCAATCCTTGATCTCCTTCTCGGTCGCCAATTTCCGGAAATATTGTTCCACCGCATCGCGATAATGTGACGGAAACTCGCGCCCGATCTGTTGCATGGCTTCTTCACGCTGCTTAGGTGGAAGATTGCCCCAGCCGTCTTGGTTGCCGATGTTCTTCTTGGCGACCTCGCCGGGGCTCTTTCCGACCATGATGTGGCTGTCGGGGGCCGGTTTGCTAGATTGCTGGTTGTTGCTGCCGGAACTGGCCTGTTGCTGTTGCTGTTGTTGCTGTTCCTCGAGTTTCTTGATCAGCTTGTCGAGCGACTCGATCACGCTGTCCTCGATCTTGCGGACTTTTGGGCCGGCGCGGCCGAGATCCAGCCGCCGCTCGATGTCCTCCATGCGCCGGGCGATGTGATCGAGCGTGTCTTCCTCGAGCCCCTTGAGGTCTTCCTGCATCAGCCGGGCGACCGCCGTGTAGCGGCGAGGGCTCTGATCCGCTCCGTCGAGCAACTGCGCGATTGTCTTCAGGCCGGGATCCTTCGCCAGAAGCCGATGGGAGACAACGCTTTGGTAGAACAACAGCGAGGCCGGGTCGATTACGTCCTCAGACTTCAAATCGGCCAACTGTTCCTGCGCTTCGTCGAAGAGCGACTCCTGTACCAGCCAAATCCCGTAAAGCAGCCGCATATTCCGGGCTACAAAAGGAGGCGTCTTTGGATTGTTGAGCCAGCCGGGCGATGGCTGCGGGGGATGGAGACGAGAACGCGAGCATAACTCGACCAGCGCGCGGACATCCTCGTCGACCAAGGCGAACGTTCGGGCCAGACGACCGAGAAGCTCATCGCCGGGAAGCCCCTGGGATGTGGTTGACCAGATTTGTTCGGCTTCCGATCGGATTCGAGCATCAGCCTTTTGCTGCTGGAGCCAAGCCATGGCCTGGCTCTTGACCGCCTTGACCTCAGGCCGTTGCCAGGAGGAGGCTTTGAGCAGCGACTGCGCTGATGGCTCGGGAATCGCCGCAGCCGTCGGAACGGCCATCGCCACCAACGCCACGAACGTGGTCCATGCGAGTCGGCATCTCATCGGTTCTTCCCCTTCTGCAGATCCCGGGTAATTGCGAAAATCCGCTGTTGCCGCTCAGCGAGTTTAGCGAGGGCTTGAAGCAATTCCGCGTTATTGGCTTGTTCGCCTTCGATCATTTTCGAATAGCGGTCCGTGCGGAGGTTGACCCGCATCTGCAGCGTGCGAATCATCCGGAGTTCAGCGAGCAAATCGACCAGCGGCGGATCCTTGCCCTCGCCAGCCATCTGGCTGCCCGACTGCTGACGTTGCTGATTCTCCTGAATGGCCTTCTTCAACGCGGCCAGCATTTCTTCGATCGCGGCAATGATATCCTGTTCGATCGCCTGGGTGATGTCGTTGACCTTGAACTGGGCCAGACGCTGAACCACTTGTTCCATGTCGGCGTGAACCTGTTGGATCGCCTCAGGGAATGCCACGGCCGTGCCGTCTTCACGCAACAGAACCAACGCCTTTTCGGTTTCCAGAACGATTTCGGCTTCCTTCGCGCTGAGCCGTCCGGAGTCGATCTCGTGATTGTGATTCCGTTCAACCTCGGGGACCTTGTCGAGACGCACGGTTCCTTCGTAGACCTCCCGTTGCATCTGAAGCATTCTGGCGAACCGAGATTCGAGCATGGTCAGGACTCGTTCCATTTCCTCTTCGCGGAGTTGACGCAGGATCCGTTCCAGTTCAGCTTTGGCCTCTTCAAGCTCGCGGATGGCCTTCTCCTGGTTCGCGACAGCCCCTTCCCGCTTGGCCTCCTCAAGTTTGTTCTGGGCCTCTTGCATGCGTTGGCGCGCCGTTTCGAGCCGCTTCCGGGCTGGATTTTCGTTAGGGTTCGGCGGTGCCGACTGATCTTGGGCCGAGCCGTGATTCGGGGGCTGACCTTCGGGCTTTCCATGTTGTTGTGATGGCTGGGCGGGTTTGCCCTGCTTTTGCGCATCCTTGTTTGGAGCTTGAGCACCTTCGTCTTGTTTGCTCTTGTCGTCGCTCTCTTTGGGATTTCCCTGAGATTCTTTTCCTTGCTTGCTTTGCTTGCCTTTCCCCTGGTCCGAAGCGTCGTGCTTGGCGTCCTTCTTCTCGTTGCCTTCTTGCTGAGCCTTGTCGTTTTCCTCGTTCCGTTTGATATCCTCCGCCAGATCGCCTGTCTTGTGGGCCAGTCTCCGTTGATCGTCGGAGAGTTGCTTGGGATCGGCGTTGCCAGCAGTACGGCCTTGGATATCCTTCTGTTGCTTGATGATCTGATTGAGCTGTTTGAGATACTGGCGAATTCGGGCCTTTTCCGATTCAATCCGCTTGGCCCGGTTTTCGCTCAGAAGAAGCTCCAGTAAGGCCTTCAGGTCCTGAGCGACCTGTGTTTGGCCCGCTGACGCTCGGGACAGCTCGTCCCTCTTGAGCAACTCGACAAGCGACTCGAATTGCACGCCGATGAGTTGATCCTTGCTCTGGGCCACGGCTTTCTTGAGCAGGGCTGCCCGGCGTGGGTCTGCCGGAGCGGTCAACTCGGCCATGCGCAGGAGGACCTCTTCGAGATGTTTAAACTTGTCAGCGATCTGTTGTTGTTGGACCGCGAGAGCGTCGGCATCATTCAACTCGGCCTTCGCCTTCGGCGCATCATCTTCTGCCAGCAGCGCCAGTGGGTAGAGGCTCAGCCCCATGGCCATAACGCATGCAATCGCAATGATTGCCGACCGAGTGAACATCATCCTACTCCTACGCAAACGCACGGTCGTCCGATCAACTCATCGCACTCCCCGTTGATTCTCCCATCTAGCATTTGGTTGGCGGGCTTGCCCGCCGTGTTTCCTTTACGCTTTCTCTGGCCGTTTTTCTCTTGTTTGTCTTTCCGGCAAAACGCGACTAGCAAGCTTGCCAGCTAAACGGGGGGGGCATAACGGCTTAGCCAAACGGCTTAACCACTTGGGGGGCATAGCGATCTCCTACATCAATCGTACGCCAAGCAGACCCTTAAATTCTGGTT
>CAZLDQ010000008.1:21022-54406 GCA_964558295.1 uncultured Planctomycetaceae bacterium
CCCCCCCCCCCCCCCCCCCCCCCCCCCCCCCCCCCCCCCCCCCCCCCCCCCATAGCGATCTCCTAAATCAATGTTACTCCAACAAGACACGTAATTTCTGTTTTTGCCGTTGCTTGGTCTGCTCGTGGAGCTTTTCCTGGGACTCGACGATCTCCCGTAACAGTTCTACGGCCTCGTTAAAATCCTCAAGTTCGATCATACGGTCAAGAACCCGACGCATGGCACTGAGAATCAGGTCGAGCTGTTGGGTTGACTGAACGAGACGTTCCGGACTGACTGCTTCCTCGCCCAGCATGGCCTGAAGCTGGTCCAGGCGGCGGTCTAGTTCAGGGAACATCTCTTCGGCAATATGACGCAGGGGGCTGGCAATGCCGTTTTCCAGCCGTAGCTTCCACTCCTCGGTGTCAATCCGGTTGTTGATCAATTCCTCGCGGATGTCGGAAAAGGCCTCGGCCACGCCGAGGATCTCGTGGGCATCCTTCTGGCTGTTCTGCAAAGCGCGTTCCACTCGCATGATTCGCAGGGCCTTGATTCGTGTGGGGGAAAGCTCCTCCGGCTTGGCCGCTGTCTCGCTGGGGTCGTCACCCGGCTCTTTGCCCGCGGGCACTTCGTCCGGCTTGCGGAGCTTTTCTGTTGCCAGGGTGGGGGGCGTGCGCAACTCCATACGGGCTAGCAGGTCGCGCGTCTCAGTGACTTCCTGGATAATGCTCTCGAATCGCTGCCGCAATACGAGTTCCCTCGATTCAAGCATGGTGCGCAACTGTTCCGGCGTGACGACATCCAAGAGCCAACGCTCGCTGCTGCCGACGTTCGGCTTTTCAGCCAAGTCGCAGCGGTCGGCCGCTTTGAGGCTCAAAAGGAGTTTCTGGCCGGGCGCGAGTCTGAGCCCCTGAACTTCCAATGCTTCAGCCGCTTCAAGTTCCGTGGCATTGCCTGGTAGGAAGCGGACCGCCCCCACGCCGGAAGTCTTCTGGTCGATCGTGTAGTCAAACCAGACCTTGGCCAGACCATAATCATCGGTGATTCGGCCGGTCACGGGGAGCCGGGCTTGGTTGGTCACTGCCGAGCCAATTCCCCGTAGGTGGACATTGAGTTTCGGCGCTTCGTCCGCCACGGCGGCCAGCGCCAGACGCACCGGCTCCCGGCTCTTGATTCCATCGGTGTCGAAGAGCGTAAACAGAAGCGTTGCATCGGCCGAGAGCTTTGGGATCGAGAACTGGAACTGCCGTCCGCCTGTGCCAGGCACCGGTGCAAGGCGTTGCGCGGATTTGGGGGATTCCTCCAGAGGCGATTCGACCACCACATGGTCGAGCGGTTTGTTGGTCGCAGCCCGGATCTTCACATCACTTCCCATGGGGATCTGCATCACTCCGGTGACCGGCAACGTGCGTTGTGTACGGCCCGTGTAGGCCGGGTAGCAGCAGTCCAAAACCATCTCGGTCGTCGTCGGACTGTCAACCACTTCGATTCGAAGGTTCCGAACGGCGGCGTCGCCGCCGAGCACGTCGAACAGGATTGGCGTCAGAATGCCGCGGAACGTGTGGGAGTATTCTTGGAACTTGTCCTTCTGCGGGTCGGCCACACCTTCGCGGACCATGCGGGCGTGGAGACGGGAGCCGCTATCGGTCCAGTAACGTACGTCGACTACGCTAGGCACCTGCGGCATGTTCAGATCGGCCTTAGCGAGGATCGTCAGATCTGCCCCGCGCGCCACTTTCACTATGCCGTCGTTGAAACCATCGACGGTCAGACGCGTGTTGCGGGGCCAGAGCTCGTGAGAGAGGAGCAGGTTGCGCCGTGCCCAAACGCCGAACGCCTGTGGGGAGTAGAGGGCGAACCCGCCGATTGCCATGGCCAAGAGCACGGCCAGTGTCAGCTTGCGCCACAACGGCTTCACGTTGAACACCGTCTGCACCTGCACGCCTTCGGCTGATTTGGAGGCCAACTGGCAGGTGCGAGCCAGCATCTCCGCATTGCAGTCTCCCCGGTCTGCATGGGGATCTGTCAATTCCACGGCGGTTACTAGCGTCTCGTTGAACTGGGGATAGTAGCGTTCCAAGAGGAGGGCCATCTTGGCGTCGCCAAGGGGCACGATCAGCCGACGCACGATCCGTTGGTAGACCAAGCCGGCGATTCCAAGGACTACGCTCACCAGAAAGACGCCACGAACTACCGCCAGCGGTTCAAAGAACCAGTCAAAGGCCAGGCTTGCCCAAAACACCAGTCCCAACAAGACCGCCACCGTACCGAGCCCCTCAATCCAGACGTACCGGCGAATTCCTCGGCGCAGCCGGGCCAGCAGCGTCTGCAACGTGGTGGCGAGTTGGGGATACGGTTTTCCGGTCATTGTCAACGTATTCGTTCTTAGGTTTGTTCTCAGGCCAACTTGAACAGACGTCGCACTGTCCATTCGATGAACAGCAGGCCGGTCAGTATGTACATGAGCCAACGCATCCAGGTCTGCTCCCAAAGCGGATTGGGAGTGGCCGTGACGACGACCGTCTTGCTGCGGTCTTTCAGTTGATTGACCAGCGGGTCTTTGGCACGGGGGCCGATGGCGGCCTCCAACTCGGCGTAATACTTGCCCTGCGAGGCTTCGGCGAGGCGGGCCAGAAGCGTACCGTTGCGTTGCGGGTTCTGGCGTTCCAGGTCAGGCATGCTCACCTGAACCCGCCGGGTGAGCCGTTCGTCGTTGCTTTCCGGAACCAGAAGCTCCAGCCGGTAATCCCCCTCGTCGAGCGCGGTGAATTGACCGGCAAAGGTGCCGATGCGGCTCGGATCGGGTTGCAACGTAATCGTCTGCATCTTGCCGCTTGGATGGAAGACTTGCAGTGGAACGCTTGGGGCTGCGAGCGGGGTAAGCTGAGCGTTGGTCAACTGGGCGCGGATCTCTACCGTGCCGCCCACCTGGTACTGATCCTGTCCAACCATCAACAGGCCGCGGTGTGATTGCCGTAGAAGGCGGCCTTGGGACACATGGCGGATCAGACGCGTATAGAGCCGCTCGAAGTAATTTTCGTCCATACGGCGCAACCGCCATAGTTCACCGCTGCCCAGATAGAACACTCGTCCCGAGCCGTAGAACTGTTCGGCAAAGTAAACCTCGCCGCTGCCCGACCGGCCACTCTTGGGATCGGAGACACGTGCCAGCACGGTGGCGGCCGACTTCGGGCCACGTACCGGATAGCAACTGTAGACGCCTGGGAAGTCTGCCCACGCCTGTTGGTTGGCCGCTTCGGTGTCGGCCAGCCAGAGGAACTGTGCTTCAAGGCCCTCGCGGGTGAAGTCCAACGGCCAGGGCTCCTTGTTCCAAGTCACGTCGCTTTCGAGGATCGAGACGCGGCGCTGGAATTCGACTGGGTAGAGACCACGGAGCTTGGCCATTACCGGGTCCTGGACCCAACCGTTCACCGCTTCCCCCATGTAGACCGGACCGGCCACGACGATCAGCCCGCCGGCCTGTTCGGCGACCCAACTCTCCAACAGGTCGATCTGCTCCTGGCTGAGTATCTTCCAGTTCGGGTCAAAGGCCACGAGGCAATCGTACGAGAACAACTCCTCACGCGTGCTGGGGAACGCGTCGAGAATCTTGTTGGCTTCCTGCGAAATGCCGGGCTGGGCCGTTTGGAGCAAAACGTCAACGACTACCGACTTGTCGCGATACAAGAGCGGACGCAGGAAGCCATAATCCCGGGTTGGGCCACCAGCCAACAGGAGCACGCGATCCTTGCGGTCAACCACTTCTACCTCGGCCTCACGGAAATTGTCTTGCGGATTACGGTCGCCGGCCGGCGGAGTGACCCGCAGGCAAAGGATCTGGCGTCCCGTTTCCTGGGGGGTCAGCTCGAATTTCACGGGCACGGACTCGCCGTCGCCCCCGAGGATTACCTGCTGGCTGTCAACGAGAGTGCCGCTGCCCGGCTCCCCCTTGTCTTCGACCTTGCGCGTGAACAACTGGACCGTAACCGGCTTGCCAGCCAGTCGTTTCGTCGGGTCTTGGCCTTGGATCAAGCCGGTAATCGAGAACGGATCGCCGGGATAAGCCCGCGGCAGCGCCTCGACCTTGTACACTCTCACATTGGTGGGCAGGTGGTCCGAGCCGATTCCGATTGTGTAGAGCGGAATCTTGGCCTCCTGGGCCAGGGCGATAGCTGCTTCCGGACTGACGCCCGCGTTCTGGCCGCCATCGCTCACAACGATAATGCCCGAGAGCGGCGAGTTACGCTCTTCATCGAGCAACTGACGCAGGGCCTGACCCAACCGGGTCTCTTTGCCCGTGGGCATAAGCGACTTGTCCCAATCGATCCGCGACTCAGGTTTTTGCGCTGAAGTCTCCGGTTGAACGACAACCGCCTGCGTTGTGGTCACGGAATCTGTTGCAGCCGGCAGCTTGTCGAGTGAGATGATGCGTCTGAGTTCCTCGTCGAACCTCAGTACAACAACGTCGTGGGTCTTGCGAAGCGATTGGAGGAAATCGCTTTGTGCCAAGGCGTTGGCAATGCACTGGGCCCGGCTCTTGCCATGCGCGGCCGAAGGATTTCCATCGACGATGCCCATGCTGGAACTGGTGTCGATCAGGAGCACGGCACGCGAGTTGCGAGTCGTTTCGTGTTCGGTGCGCCACTGCGGCTGCAGGAACAGAACAAGCAGTCCGAGAAACACGGCCGAACGCAGGGCCGTCAGGAGCAAGCCGACGGCGTTGGGCAGCTCTTCAGAGTCGCGAAGGTACATTGCGCGCACGAAGAGAAGGATTACCAGCGTGACGGCAACCGGCAGGAGCCAGTCGGTGTTGGACTGGATCCGGCCCCATTCGAACGTCACGCGGGTGGCCTGTTGTCCAAGGAGAAACCCAAGGGCCATCATTGGGTACCTCCTCGACGCGAGTGCCGTTTGGAAGGATGGTAGCTGGCTGACCAGGCGAGGAACTGCTCGACGATCAACAAGAAAACCAGCAGGTAAAGGAGACTTGTTCCCAGGTTGTAACCGGCCGTTTCGCCGTTGATCACCTGGAACACTGAGGCTTGCTCGTACTTATAGGTTACACCTTCCAGATGCGATGCCAACTGCTGGCTTTCGATCGTTTTCAGATCGCCTTCTTCCGGTTCGACATTGACGGCCAGATGACGAATGTTCTCGGTGCCGTCTTTGCGCGTCAGTCTGGCTAGGTAGATGCCACTGCTGTCGGTGCGGGGCAGCGCAGCCGTCAGGTTCCCCTGGGAATCTCGCGATGCACTGATCGACACCGGCGGCGTTTGAGCATCTGGTGAGATGAAGCTGACCGTAGAATCGTACTGTGCCGAATCGAGACTCACGAGCAATGGCGTCCCGACCGGCCGGACCGTATCACTCCGGCGGCGGGAGAGGAAGGCCTGCAGTTCGAGCATCGCTACGACAAAGCTGGGGTTATTGCGAGCCCAGTTGTTCCAGGTTGGAGCCGCCGTGGTCAAAAAGCTGACGACGCGTCCCTCGCCGAACGGACGTTCCACCACCAGAGGATCGCCGTTTCGCAGCCGGGCGATCACCTCCACCTTGACGTCGTCCCCAGGCTTCCAGTGTTCAGGGACGGCAAAATACCGTTGGACAACGACTGTGGAGAGAAAACTGTTGCGTTTCCCGGCCAAGATAGCGAAGATCGGATGGTTGCTCACCTCCACGTCAGGCGTTTTCTGAAGCCGGTCGACCAACAGTTCGGCCTGCCCTGTCACTGGCACGGGGAACAGCCCCTGGCCCTCACGATAGAGCGATTCGTTGAGGAACTTACTGGTGGATCGTGGGCCCACGAAGATCCCTACACTGCCGCCGTCCTTGACGTACTTCTCTACCGCGTCGATCGCGGATTGGTCCAGCCGTTCAAGATTTAATAGGTAGATGGCGTCGAACTGATCCAAGGGATTCAAGCTCAAATAGCGAGGCTTCTCAATGCGCGGTGTGATGCCGGTCGCTACCGGAGCGCCCGGTGCCAGCGCAGCGCTGAGATAGCGGGCGTCGGACGCCTCGGGATCGCCATCCACGAGCAGCACGGGCAATGTGGCCGGGAAATCGACCACCGCATAACGGAAATTGTCGGCCCCAACCACGTCGCTTTCCAAGCGGGCCGTGATCACATGCTCACCCGCAGTGGGAAAGTGAACGGAAAAACGCTCCTTGACCGCCTTGCGCGCGGGAATCTCGGGAATCGTGATCGCCGGACGCACCTGATCGTCGGCCGTCAGCAGGACCGGGACGTCTTTGATCGGCGCATCCCCGAAGTTGGCGACCGTGACCTCCATGAACAGTGGGACGCCGGCCGCCCGGGTTCCGGGACCGGGAGAAAGTCCTGTGATCGCCAGGTTGGGACGCATGCTTTCCACGCAGTTGATCAGGTGAACTTCGACCCCCTTCTCGTTCAGTTGGAGCAGATGGTTGCGTAAGTCGCTCGGATTGGTCCAATCCCGCTCTCGAAAATCAGAGATCAAGTAGACGATCCGATATTCGCCCTTGCCGTTGCCGGCCAGTTGGGCGATGCTGTCCAGTGCCGCGTTTGGCCCAACGGCTGCTTGCGAACACTTGAGCTTGTCGAGCGTCGCTTGAAGTCGGCTGGGAAAATCGCTGGTGACCGCCTGGTCCAGGAAGTCGGCATGCGTGCCCAGGGACACACGCCCAGCGTGGGAGTGCCGCAATTGGGGGAACGACTGGGGATGGCCCTGCCGGGTGGCCTCCTTGCCGATCCGGGCGACGACTGTCTTGGCCTCGGCAAACGCGTCAGTATCGGCCCACCGATCAGACATCGAGAAGCTGTCATCCAAGAGCACAATATGATGCGTCTTTTTGCCGCCGAAGAGATTGCCCAGTTGATTTCGCAGAAGCGGTTGGGCCACGACGAGCACCAACAGCGCAATGATTGTCATTCGCGTCACCAGCAGCAGCAGTTGTTTGAGCAGGATCCACGTGCGGTTCTTCTTCTGGCTGGCCAGTAAAAATTCCATCGCCGCCCACTGGACGCGGCGGTGACGCATCATGTTGATCAAGTGGATCAACACGGGCACGCCGGCCAGCAGTAGTCCCCAAAGGAGAGCGGGATGGACAAACGTGGGCATGCTAACTCCTGTGATTTACGGCCATCCGGTTGCTCAGATAGGCAGTCAATGCGGCGTCCAGCGGCTGGCTCGTGCGCATCAGGGCATAGTCGGTCTGGTGGTTGGAACACCCATGCCGTACCTCGTCCAGGTACGCCCCCAACGCGGCTAGGTAACCTTCACGCAACGCTCGGGGATTGCAACTCAAATGGTCGGGTAGTTCCAACCCCTCGAACCGGGTCGGGCCGCTGAAGGGGAAATCTAGCTCGTGGTCGTCCATCACGTGCAAGACCAGCACATCGTGACCCCGGCTTCGCAACAGTCTGAGGCCGCGAAATAACCCGTCACGCTCCACCAAGAGATCGGAAACGAGCACCGTCAGCCCACGGCGCGGATACGTTTCGGCGACCGTGCGGAGGACCTGGTACATGTCAGTCTTGTTTGCCGGTTGGCTCACGTCGAGGGCCTGAATCACCGAGTCAAGGTGATTACGGCGCGTGCGCTGGGGAACGACCATCCGTGGCCGGTCGTCGAACGACACGCAGCCGACTGCGTCGTTCTGGCGGAGAATCAAGTAAGCAAGGCTCGCAGTGATTGTGGCCGCATATTCGTACTTGTTCATAGGGCCGGAGCCGTACTGCATGCTCCCGGAGACGTCGACCAGGAGTGTCGCTCGCAGGTTGGTGTCTTCCTCGAACTGCTTGACGTAGAGACGGTCCTGCTTGGCCCAGACCTTCCAGTCCACATAGCGAGGGTCGTCGCCCCAGGTATACTGGCGGTGTTGGCGGAACTCGATCGAGCGCCCAAAATAGGGGCTACGGTGCATTCCGGCTAGAAAACCTTCGACGACATGCCGGGCACGCAGTTCCAAGCGGGAGATCCGCTTGATTGCTTCAGGATGCAAAAATCTTTTGGAATCGAGCATCGCGTGTCAGCTCATCTTCGATACTGGGAGTCTCGGCCAGCAGGCGGTCGACCACTTGGTCGGTCGTCACCCCCTCGCTTTCCGCAGTAAAACTCATCACTAATCGGTGACGCAGGACCGGCTTGGCCAGGACCTGGAGGTCTTCGGCGATCACGTGAGTTCGCCCTCGCAACAGGGCCCGGGCCTTGGCGCCGACGATCAGGAACTGCACGGCCCGCGGACCGGCCCCCCAGGACAATTGATCCTGGACAAACTCCGGCACTCCCGCTTCGCCGACGCGAGTCTGACGCACCAGGGTCAAGGCATAACGGGTCAGATGATCGGAGATTGGCACCTCGCGCACAAGATGCTGCAGTTCCAGGATTTCGCTGGCCGTTAGCACCGGTTCGACCGAAGGGAGCGGCTTGCTCGTCGTGCGCCGGGCGATTTCCAACTCATCGTTGAAGCTCGGATACTTCACAAAAACCTTGAACATGAAGCGGTCTTGCTGGGCCTCAGGCAGCGGATAGGTACCCTCCTGCTCGATCGGATTTTGCGTGGCCAAGACGAAAAACGGATCCGAAAGCGAGTGACGCACCCGGCCCACGGTGACTTGCCGTTCCTGCATGGCCTCCAATAACGCGGCTTGGGTCTTGGGGGGAGTGCGGTTGATTTCGTCGGCAAGGATGACATGAGAGAACAACGGACCTTCGAGGAACCGGTAGTCTCTCGCGCCGGTCGTACGGTTCTCCTCGATCACTTCGGTGCCAGTGATGTCGGCCGGCATCAAGTCCGGGGTGAACTGGATACGGCTGAAGGTGAGGTTCAGCGAACGGGCCAGTGTGCTGATCATCAATGTCTTGGCCAGCCCCGGCACCCCTTCGAGCAGACAGTGGCCGCGACTGAACAGTGAAATCAAGAGCTCTTCAATCACGTCGTGTTGCCCGACGATCACTTGGCTCAATTGGGCAAGGATTCGTTCCCGGGCTTCAGCCAGTTTGTCGATCGCGAGCGCATCGTCTTTGGTCGTTCCGTCGCTGGACATATCGATATACCTCGTGGTGTTCGTGACCTCAACGTTGGTAGATGGGTAGGGCCGCATCGTCGAGTTGGAGGATCGTTAAATTGATCGCCGTGGTGTACACCGGCCCGATGTACCCCTGCGTCCAGGAGCCGTCCGGGTTGGCTTCTTGGAGGATGCGGGCATAGATCTTGTCGCGGTAGTCCTCCCACGACTTGCCGCTCTCCCGATAGCGCACTTGGGCATAATAGTAGTGGGCATAGTGCCAATGCCCGAATCCCTGATTCGAAATGTTGTCGAGATTCTTTCGGCAGTAGTCCAAAAGCTTGGGAACGAACTTGTCATCGTACTCGCCGGCATTGAACAGGCAGGCGATAGCCGCTGCGGTAATCGCCGGTCGTCCGCCGCCCCCCTTGGTGTTGTATTGGACGCCCCCGTCCGGCATTGTGCATCCATGAATGTACTTGATCGCCTTGTCAATGATCTCCTTCGGCACAGGGATTCCAGCATTGCGGCAACCTCGCAATGCTTGAACTTGGGTAATCGTTGTCGAGCCTTCGTCGAACCCTTGGCCATCCTTGGCGCTGACATAGCCCCAACCGCCCGCTTCGGTCTGAGCCCGACCCGTGAACACGACCGCTCGGGTGAGTACCTCGACAATCTGCTCGCGGCGGTCGATGTCCTCCTCTTCTCCAAGCAATTGCGAAAGGAAGAGCATCGAAAAACCGTGCCCATAGGTGTAACGATCATCTTGAGTCGGATCGCCAATCAGACCGTTCGGATGGGCGTTACTCAGCAAATAGTCGACAGCGGCGCGGATGTTGGGAGCATACTTGCCTTGGGTTGTTGTTGAACCTTCGCACAACAGGGCGATGCCGGCCATAGCGGTAATCGCCGTGGGATACCGACCATTGTTGGCCGTCCAACGCCCGCGGCGCGACTGCTGTTTGGCCAACCAATCGAGGCCCTGGGAAACTGCCCGCTCTACGGCCGGATCTTTTCCCGCACGAGCCGTTGATGGCAGTGCGAGCAAAAGGACCAACAAAGCGATCAGGAGTCCAGGCGAAGCAGGACTCCGGACCTCCCAAAGAATCCCCCTGCGCCTCATGCTGCCATTGTTCCTAGTCATTCCGCCCCTCGCCAACCTGCTTTCCCGGTTGTTTTGTCATGGAACGCGCGCTCGGGTCGTTCGGCGAAAGCACCGCCCGGCGAATCGCTTTCCAAATCGCCTGACTCGGCGTAGCCGCGTGATCGGCAAAGCTGAGCGTGATCGTTTCGCGCTGGAGCCGGATGTCCACGGTTTGCTTCTGCGGATTGCCAATCAAGGTCAGGCCGGTCGTGCTGTTGGGGATCGCCTCGCTGCAAATGATATGCCCGTTGCGTTTGTCCAGCCCGAGAATTACTGTATTAGTGATCAGCGCCCGCTGCTCCTGCTTGCGCTCTTGGACCATCGCGGCGAAGATCAGCACTGGCAACTGACCGGGTTGATCTAAGGGGAGATACTGGTCTTCGACCATCACCGGTGCCGGCCACATGTTCTTCCCCTGCCGATCGAAGGCGTAGATGTGTGCCTTGGTGATTCGTGGACTAGCGGTTCCGGTGACGGAATGAGTATGTCGGTTGTCATTCTGATCGTTTTCCGGTCCCTGAGTGATCACCAGGTACTGCTGGGCGGAGCGGAGGACGAACATCTCACACAACGGAGGTTCCGGCTGAAGTCTCGTGTCGATCACCGTGCGTCCATCGGTCAAGTTGACGAGCATGAACCGGCCTCCAGGCTCAAACAACGCCACCGCTTCATTCTGAACTTGCTGCATCTGTGCTCCGCTAGGGAATTTCTTAGCTGGCCAGGCACGCTCTCCGCTCCAGGCGTCGACCATCTCCAGGGTGCCTTCGTCACCTTGGTCATGCCAGACCAATACCCGGCGTCCGAATGTGTTCTGGGGTTCCACGGGGGCGGGAAGCTCCCGTTGACCCAACAATTCACCGTCCAGAGCCCGCAAAACCGTAGCTTTTGTCTCGCCGCTGGGTACGACGAACAGATACTCAGCGTCGCCGAAGATTATGCTATCAGGACGAATGTCCAATCGCTGCCACAGGACCTCGCCGCTCGTCGGATCAATGGCCGTGCACCGATGGTGTTGTCGCAGGCACACGAGTTGTTCACTAACCGCTTCCGGCAGGTTGATCGGCATGTCAGCGTTGCTTGAGACGTGAATGCGCTGGAGACGTCCAGCGACATTCCCCACTCGAACACCGATTGGCTGAGCCCTCGCAGCGAGATCGCTCCGGACTCCGTTGAAATCCTGTTTCCACAGAAGTCGCGGCGAATTGTTTGCCGAGGGGGCGAGCGTATCCAACGCCAGCAGTTTGTTGCCTATTGACACGAGCAACAAGTGGCCTTCGGTCGCCAGCCGCATTAGGCCACGGCTGAAGGAGAACTCGTCTTGGCCGATCGTATCCGACATTGCCATTTCCCATAGAGGATTACCCAGGCCGTCACGCGCGATCAGGAGGGCTGGCTGGGGTTGCATCTCGATGGCTACGTCGTCGAAGAACGGGCTACGACGTCCGATGTGCTCCACGGTCGAAGGCAAACGCCGACTTGCCGGAGACGTCTGCACGCCGGTACGAGTTACATCAACCCGGGCCGTGGGCCACGTGGGGGGCTGAAGGTAACGGCGGATCGGATTGTCTGCCGGCAGGGAGGCGACGAGTTGTGCCCCGGTCTTTCCCTCAGAGCATGGCACATCGCTGAATTGTTCGCAAAGCCGCGCGTAACAGATAGCCGCATCTCGATAGCGGTCGGCCTGCCGGAACAGCTCCGCGAGTTGGCTCAGCGCCGCTGCCGCCTGATGGGGATCCGAAGCACGCTGTCCTCGCAACAACAAGAACTCTGCTTCCAGCATACGTCCCGATGCCTGAAGTTTGCGAACCAATAGCGGCCGGGCTTCGTCGGCCAAAGGATGACTCCCGAAATAGTCCAGGAAACGTTGCAGCGAACTGGCCGAGCCTTCTCGTTTCGCTGCCTGCCATTGGGCGAGCGCCAACTCGTCGACGGCCTCGCGCATTGGTTGCGAACCGTGGTCGCGCAGCGCGGCTAGACGTCCTTGAATCCAACGGTCCCGCCGAACGCTCAACACCGCATCAACTGTATCCAGGTCGCGATGGCCATGGCCCAACTCGATCAGCTTCTGGTACTGAGCCAATGCCGAACGATAGTCGCCGGTCTTCTCGTAACCGAGGGCCATCAGTCGCAGGAACTGAGCCTGTTGGCCCGGACTGTCGATCAATCGTTCGATCTCGGCCACCTGCTGGCGATGGCCGGCGAAATCCGTTTCGAGGCTGTTGAAATAGGCGTCGCGGAGCAGATCGCGAGTGCTTGGGTCGGCTTGGACTGCCAGGCTTTGCTGGAAGGCGGCGATGGCTTCGTCGAGATGCCCTTGGTGCCAGAGAATCTCGCCACGCAATCGCAAGGCCGAGGCGTCCCGGGCCGATTGGGCCAGACGCTGATCGACCAGATTTTTCAAGGCTTCCAACTGATAGAAGAGCTCGACCGCATCGGCCCGTTGCGAAACAACCTTTCCCTCGTAACAGACCAGATTGCCCGGCACGCTTCCCCGTCGTGATTTGGCTATACTCTCCAACCGGCCGGTTTTCACGTCTACGGCCATGACCGCGGCGCTGCTCAACGGGATGTGATAAATGTCGCCGCTGAGAAAGCCCGTACCGCTCGGTCGGCTCCCCGTCGGGAAGTCTATGCTCCAGGTCGCTTGGCCGTTGGCCAGATTCAATGCGCGGACGCGTTGTTTGCCGACCAGGATGACCTGCCCTTGGTGCTCACACGCCAGATAGAGATCTTCCTGGCGAGCCTGCTTCCACAGAAGCTTGCCGTCAACCAGATTCAGGCAATGAATCTCGTTCGACTCGATAGGGGTCGTCAGCACTCGCCCCCCGGTGATGATAATGCTTGAGTCGGTCCAACGCCCCGCCGGGTTCGGATCGATCATGCCGTGGGTGGCGAAGAACATCGCCTGCTGGTTGGCATCTGACTGGGGCGCGTAGGTGTAGCCCCATAACAGCGAGCGGCTGGCCAATTCCAGGGCGACGACCGACTGATTCGACGTGGGGCACACCAGAATGCCATCAGCGTATGATGGCGATACCCCCGAAAGCCGGCGGAGCAGATCGTTTAGGATGTCGCGATCCACGTCGGCCAACTGTTGCGACCAAAGCTGGTTGCCGCTCTGAGCTTCCAGGGCGATCAAGCGGATCTCCCCCTTCATTTCGGCGATGACGAACAATTGGTCCATCAACGGTAGCGGCGGACCGAGGAAAAACGTGCCGGCCAGCGGCAGACCGAATTCCTCGGGCGATCCGCCGAGGTGCCACTTTAGTTTGCCTGTATGAATGTCGTAGGCGGCTAAACGGTTGTAGGACTTTGGGCCTTGCTCTTCTCCCGAACGAGGACCGCGGAAGAACATGCTCGACATATAGGGGTTATTGTTTTCCAACCGCAAGTCTTCAATCGCGAACACGAGTCGGCCGTCGCTGCTGAGCGTCCCATAGGTCGCATCTCCCCAGAGTCGGAGACGCAAACCCTGTTCGAGTTGCGGACCTCGGGAAAACGAGGTTTCGGGCTCCGGGTCCACCAGTGGCTCGAAGGGATCGTCCACCGGTACCTCCCAAATCCGCTTGCCCGTAGTGAAATCAACGGCTAGCAGGGTTTGAGCGGTTCGCATCAGAACCACGTTGTCGACGACAAGCGGATGCAGGCTGGGTACGGTCCATTCATCGCGATCCTGGTCAGCCTCTTGCAGCTCCTTGATCAGGGCTTCCACATAAGGATGGTCGGTCATTGGCACGCGCCAACGCAGGCTCAACAAGGGGCCGCTAGCCAGACTAGCCGCATTCCGAGCCGCATTGCCGCGGAACATCGCCCAGTCGTCGGTTTTCGTGACATCCAGTTGCGGCGATGGGCCGATCAAGCTGGTTAGCCACGTGAGTGCTTGGGCCGGTTGATTGAACAGGGGGACTTCCTTGCCCGCTACGACGACCTTGCCGTTGGGCTGACGAGTCTTCAATGCCACTAGGGCCTCCTGAGCTCGTGCCGGGTTGCCCGAACGGAGCCAACTTGTCGCAATTGCCAACGACAGCGTCGGTTCGAACTGATCGGCCGTCGGTGAGGTGTCCCGCAGCCGTTGGAGCACCAACGCCGCGGCTAGCCATCGGCCATGGTCCATATGGTTGAGCCCCAACAGCAGCGTGGCTTCGTATCCGGCTTGAGTGTGATAGAACCGGCGGGACACTTCGGTCAAGAGCGTGGTGTCACCCGCCGCTGCCGCTTCATTGAGCATCTGCCGTGCCCGGGCTCCATATTGCAATTCGTAGAGTTCACTGCCTGTCCGGGGCATCTGGCCCAGCAGCCGCTGAGCCTCGGCTTTCAGGCTGAGATGAACCGGTCCGTTTTGATCGGGTTGGAAGAAATAGTCCTCCGGACTATCGAGAATCGCTCCGAGGCATCGGACCGATTCGGCATAGCGCTCTTGTTCGAGGAGGAGGCGTGCCCGATCGAGAAGCCGTAACACCGTGCGGTCGGCAGGAACGAAGACGTTTGGTCCTTTGAGCTTATCGGCTTCCGGCACCTCGGTATCCGGCGTCGCGGCAGATGCTTCATGCGGTTTGTTCTCGGCGCCCGCTTGGACGAAGGCGGAACGATCCCCGGCCAGCATCCTGGCTTGACCGCAGAGGCTCATGAGCAAGCCGACCACCACGACCGGCCACGATACCATCTTGCCTAAATCCATGACCCGATTCTCCCCGCGCGTTAACTGCCTCGTATCGGGTTTGCCCCAGGCAGGGCCTGTTCCATGCTGTTGCTTGAACGTGGTTGCCTCCCAGTCTGCCAAGCCGTGCACAATCGACGCGTGGCAGGCTATACGATGCGGCTCGCCGCCTTCGTCTTGTACCGGGCGAGGCCGACGAACGTCCTAAACACTT
Organism: uncultured Planctomycetaceae bacterium; assembly: GCA_964558295.1. Taxonomy (GTDB): domain Bacteria; phylum Planctomycetota; class Planctomycetia; order Pirellulales; family Thermoguttaceae; genus JBDKTH01. The sequence continues at coordinate 36,003 of CAZLDQ010000008.1, forward strand.
GTATTTCATAATCTTAGATGATTTCCTCCCTGTTGGCAAGGAATCCGGGGTCAGGATGCCGTCCGCCCATGCGAATGCCCCCGACGCGGCTGGTGGAAACCTCGGATGCACAGGCCCTCATTTGCCTCGCGATGGGGGGCGCGAGTGTCCCTAGGATGCGGGCGGTGAGAGGCGAAGACCATCAAAATCATCCGTGGTACGTGAGGGAAAACTCTTCGCCGTTGGAGCGGGCATCGGCCGTCGTGGACTGCCGCTTTCCCCGGGAATTATGGGGTTTTTGGGGCAATCGGCTACAGAAACGGCAAGAAACCGGCCGAAAAACGGTGTCTAGTTTGAGATTTTCCCCGTTTCTTCGGGGTTTTCCGGCTTTTCTGACTTGCTTTTTTCGCTAAAGCGGATTTAATCATCGCGTCCACCCTGTTCGGACGGACGAGTCAACACCATTTGAAACCCGCATGGAGGGTACAGGAACATGGCCAAAGCAGCTCCCGCGAAGAAACCCCCGACCAAGACGCAGATTCTTGCCAACATCGCTGAGGCGACTGGTTTGAGCAAGAAAGACGTGGGCGCCGTGATGGAAGCCCTGATCGGTGAAATCAAGAAGAGTCTGAGCAGCAAGGGCCCCGGGTGCTTCACGATCCCTGGTCTGGTCAAGGTCGAGAAGAAGAAGGTCCCCGCTCGCCCCGCCAAGAAGAACGTTCCAGTGCGCGACATCCGCACGGGGGAAGTCACGATCAAAGACATCCCCGCCAAGCCGGCCTATATGAAGGTTAAGGTTCGTGCCCTGAAGAACCTCAAGGATATGGTCTGAGTCACGTCCGCGATGGTTCATTGAAGTCTGCGAGCCGCTCGATCACGGATTTTGCCGCCTACGAATATGTCGGGTATTCCGGCGGTGGGCCCGTGGGCGAGCGGCTTTGTCTTGTAATGCGGCCAGGACGAGTACGCCACAAGACGCTACAGGGTCTGGCGGGGGGCCGCCGGCGGACAGCCCTGCATGGTAGCTTCAGCGAGCATCACGGCCAACAGTTCCATGGGCAGTCCAACGACGTTCGACTCACTCCCTTCCAGGACATGCACCCAGCCAAGGCGATCTTGATAGCCGAACGCGCCGGCTTTGCCTTCCCAGGCTCCACCAGCCAGGTAGGCGTCGATGTCGACATCGCTCAGCGGGTCCAGTCGCAGTCGGGTGATGTCCACTCGCACGTCGGGCGGCCCGTCGGGTATCTTCCAAACGCACAAACCGCTGAACACCCGATGTTCGCGGCCCTGGAGGAGCTTGAGCATTCGTCGGGCCTCCGCGAGGTTCTCGGGTTTGCCGAGGATTCGGCCATCGCACTCGACGATCGTGTCGCAACCCAACACGATTCCCGAGGCGATTCGCGAAGCCACATCTGCGGCCTTCTGGTAGGCCAAACGGGCAACCAGTTGGGCCGGAGTCTCGCCGCTGGAAAGACCAGATTCCGCCGTTTCGGCCGGTGGGACGATCTCGAATCTGTAACCGGCTTCCGCCAACAATTGGCGACGGCGCGGCGAGCGACTTGCCAGAATCAACTTGGGGAAGCTTGGAACGTGGGACATCGGGGGAGGTGCCCGTCTTGCCAAAGGCGGGTTACAGTGCGTCATCGACAAGCGATTATTTTACGATCAGCCCGCCAAGCCGGATAGACGGATCGACCATGGACCCCTCTTCGCTGGAAATCCTCTATGAGGACAATCATCTGCTGGCCCTGGTGAAACCGGCCGGGTTGGCCACTATGGGGTTGGCCGAGGATCAGGCGACGCTGCTGACGACGGCCAAACAGTACATCAAGGAAAAGTACCATAAGCCGGGAAATGTCTATCTCGGCGTGATCAGCCGGCTCGATGCACCGGTGACCGGCGTTGTGATCTTCGCCCGAACCTCAAAGGCCGCTCGCCGGCTGACCGAGCAATTCCGCACCCGGGCTGTGGAAAAGGCTTACTGGGCGGTCGTCGAAGGGCTGCTGCGGCCTGAGATCGGGACTTATGTCGATTGGCTCGGCGAAGACGAGCGGCATCGTCGTATGCACATCGTCGGTCGAACCCTGCCCGGGGCCAAGGAAGCCCGTTTGAGTTATCGGCGGCTCAAGATACTCCCGGACGCCTCGCTTGTCGAGATTGCGTTGGAAACGGGCCGCAAGCACCAGATCCGCCTGCAATTGGCCCATCACGGTCATCCAATCGTGGGGGATCGCAAGTACGGTAGCCAGCGGACATTTCCCTCGGGGATTGCTCTGCACGCCCGGCGATTGGTCGTGGCCCATCCAGTCTCCGGCGAGCCGGTCGAGTTGGTTGCTCCCCTGCCTCGGGCTTGGTGTGCCTTTGGCCTTTCAGGGTAGGCGTATCCACCACCTTGGCGCAGAGTGGGTGGAGCGGTTAACGTAGCAGAAGAGGCCCTTTTCGCCCGTTTGGTGGGCTGGTCACTTGTCTGCGTCGAGAGGACTGCTGAGAGTGAGTGAGCCGCAATCGACCTTTGAGCGATGTGCCTTGATCAGCGGGCTCCTCTCGCGCGAACAACTCGACGAGGCCCGGAAGCACCTCCTCCCTTCCGGCAACCCGGCGCTAGCCGAGACCGTCCTCGGCGAAGAACAATTGGCCCAGAAGATCGTCGAACTCGGGTGGCTCAATGTCTGGCAGGCCAAGCAACTTCTGGACGGCCGGCCCAAATTCCCGGTAGGCGCGTATCGGATTGTCGAGTCCCTCGGTCAGGGTGGGATGGGGCATGTGTTCAAGGGGGAACATAGCGTTTTGGGACGCATCGTGGCCATCAAAGTCCTGCCGTTGGCCAAGTCCACCCCCGAGGCAGTGGCCAGCTTCCTCCAAGAGATCCGTAACCAAGCCATGCTCGATCACGTGAACCTGGTCCACGCGCTCGACTCCGGTCTCGACGGAAACGTCTACTATTTGGTCACCGAATTCGTTCCCGGCGTCGACTTGCGCAGACTGGTTCGCCGTGATGGGCCCCTGAACATGCAGGCTGCTGCACGGATTATCTCCCAGGTGGCTGCCGGGTTGCAGTATGCGCACGACCAGGGGTTGATTCATCGGGACGTCAAGCCCGGCAATGTACTGGTGACCCCGGATGGACACGCCAAGCTGTCCGACCTCGGCTTGGCTCGGCCTTTGCATGCGGATGCTTCGGAGGATCCACGTTTTGGCAAGATCGTCGGCACGGCCGATTACCTGTCGCCTGATCATATCGCTGCCCCTTGGGAACCGAAACCGGCTTGGGACATCTACTCGCTCGGCTGCACGCTCTACTATGCGGTCACCGGCAAGGTGCCCTTCCCCTTCGCCTCAACGACCTCTGAAAAGGCCAAGGCGCACTGTGAGTTGCAGGCATTGGATCCCCGGCTCTTGAATCCGACCTTGCAGCCGGCCTTCGTCGACGTGATTGCCGACATGATGGCCAAAGACCCCGCGCGAAGGATTCCCACCGCGGCGGATGTGATGGTGCGCTTAGCCAGTTGGACTGGCGAGAACGTGGGGGAACCGCGCAGTCCAAGCGGATGCGGAACTTGGTCGCAGGTCGAGTCGCCTGCTGCTGTTGAGGCGGCTGACGTCGAACTGCAGGACACGCAGACGAGTCTTCCCGCGGTGCGACTCTGGTCGCTTGACGAGAAACCGGCGAATGCGTCTCCGTCAATCGTACCCGTCTCACCGATTGTCGAGCCACCGTTGATTGTCTGGCCGCCGCTTTTGGTTCTGGTCTTACTCCCGCTCGGCCTGACCGGTCTCCTACTGCTCATCTGGTGGATTGTCCGGCTTTTTCTTTAGACTGCCGGCTTTTCCCTTTCCCCCTCACTTCTCTGTTGCGACGTTGGCAGCGCGACCGTCCCGGATGGCTGTGGCCAATCGTTCCAGGTCGGCCGGATTGAGATGTTCGTCCAAGAGCTTTCGCGTTTCGGCAAACAGGGGCTCAAGGTTGCGTTGGCCCAAAGGGTCAGAGGCTGCAAGCTTCTTGAGCGCCTGGTCCAATTGGCGAGTCAACTCAACACGAGTCTTCAGAAGTCGCAGCTTTTCGAGGAGTTGTTGGGCCTCTTCCAGTCGCTGAGCTTGGAGATGGCTGCGTGCCTGGGCCAAGAAGACTTCGCGACGTGTGACCAAATCGATCAGGTCTTCCTGAAAACCCTTGAGAAAGCTTTCCGCGTGGAGCTTTTGCGTATTGTCGGGCACCGGCACACTCAGTTTGGCCTGTAGACCGGGCACGATCGGTACCCGCGCCAGCAATTCGCCGCCGCTTCGCACTAGGAGAATACGCAAGGGAGAATCGCTCGGTGGGATTGGCAACTCGCCTCGCCAGTCGGTGCGCCCGATCCATTGAGCCGGAGCGGTGCCGTCGGCACTCTGATAGATGTCATAGCCGGGCAGAATCTGCTTCACGTCCCCACGCGCATGGAGGGTCACGCTCGTTGACGATTGTGGTGGAACGATCCCCAAGGCCAACTGTTTCACCCGGCCGCGGCGCCGACTGCTCAAGGGGCTCCGTATGCCGCTGTGGAGCTGACAGTGAGCCTCGCCTTGGGTGATGTTTTCCACACGCAGATAGGTGAATGGAATCGTGGTAATCCGCCGTGGTTTCCCTTCTCGATCGTTGTAGCGGTAGAGCGGTTGAAACAGATCGCCTTGGTTCACTAAGCGGAACGACTTGTCGCGCGTCGGTAATGCCGCCGCTCGGAGTTGCAACGTAGCTTTCTTCTTCTCCAACTCCGTGATCTGTGCCAGGGGGGCAAAGGCTTCTCGGGCTGCTCGGAAGAGCCCGTCGGCAAGTTTTGCGGACTGCCAGATCGTTCGGCGTACGATCGTGTTCCAGCTCTGCGTATGAACATCCAGCTCGCGCGCTGTGACTTGGTAGCCTGCGACAGTTGACGTGACAGTCATCAGCAGCACTTTGTCTCCCTCGAGCGATTTGGGAGGAATCTGTTCGACCGTGACAGTCTCCAGGTCGGTCATGAGTGTCCGATGGAGCGCGAGAGGTGCTCTCGTGACCGTGAGATCCCACACGGCGCCGACCACCGCATTGCTGCGATCCTGAAAAGCGGAGATAAGGTCTTCTTGAACCTGCGGCGACAGTTCCGCCGAGTTCTCGAATCCCACGAAGACCTGGATGCGATAGGGAGTGAACTCCCAGACCGACTGCTGCGCGGCTGCCGGGGCTGCGAATCTGAGGGAAAGGGCAAGTATTGCGAGCCCAATGCCGCAGGTGCGCTCCGTGCGCCGCCCGCTTGGAAGATACGGCGGACGGATGGGGAAACGTGGCAGGCGAGTTCGCCGGCTATGGCTTCTCATGTTGCCAACTATGGAGTCATTACGCTTCGCGTGACGCGCTTCCTTACCGCAGAGCACGATGAGAACAGTGTTGACAAGCCGATAGGCCCAAAACGGTCGTGTGAGGAGCGAGAACGAGACTGGAGTGGCCACGTTCACCTCCCGTCCGTCCGATAGTGGAATGCCGGACGCCATTGTTCGATGTTCTGGTAGAGGGAGACTGGCTGCGGGGCAATACCCTTGAGACTCCGGTGGTAGGCGAAGTGGTCGGTCAATTGCCAAAGCGGCACGATGGCGACCTCCTGGTGGACGAGGGTATGGATTTGACGAAGCCGGTTGCCCACGTCCGGCCAAGTCGACGCCTGGGCGAGTTGTTGCAACGCCAGACTCAGATACGGGCTGGTACTACCCGTCAACCCCGTCTGATCCAGCAGACGTCCGGCGTCGACCACCGGCTCCCACATTGCCAACTCGACGTAGACGAGATCTACGTTGTCGGGTACGTGAGACGGCACCCCGGCCGGCAACTCCTGAATCGCGACGGGAATCCGTAGCGCGTTCAACTGCCGTTCGATCATGGCAGCCGCTAACCGGGCGATCTCATTGGCCGGATGGGCCAATACGAGACGCGGCATCTCCTTCATCTCCCCCCCTTGCCGTTTGACCGTGTCGGCCGTCTGTTGGAACCCGACTTGCGCCAGGGCAATGGCCAAACGCGGATCGTAGTCGCGCGGCTCGATTGTCTCATCATAGGCATACCCGCTCGGATCGTTTGCGTCGATCCCTGCAGAGAACGGTCCGCTGACAACCCGGCAGCCCGGACGCTGCTTGCCGTTCAACAGACGACGGAGAATTGCCGGACGATGAATGCCGTAGACCAGAGCTCGGCGGAAGTTGCTATTGGCGAGAAGCGGCCTATTCAGGTTGGGCACTAGGCAATGGATAAGCGGCATGGTGTACCGCTCCACGACGATCTCCCGGTTGGAGAGCACCTTATCCAAATCCCACGGATTGATCCGATCGAGCACGTCGATCTCCCGGCGTTTCAATGCGGCGATTGCTTCAGAGCCTTTCGGGTAGTGACGTTCGACGATCTCCTTGGGCTGGCCCGGTTCTGCAGCGAAGTACTGCTCATTGGCTATGTAGACTGTCTCGGTCTCCTGCTGCGAGTCGATAGAATACGGGCCATTGGACAGATGGGTAGGGTCGGGAACACGTGGATCGGAATACGGCGCGGCGATGATCTGGAGGAGGGCTTGCGGACGAACGTGGGGTTTGCGCAGATCGACTTCCACCGTGTAGACTCGCGGCACGGAGACCCCGCCGAACAATTCCGCCCAATCCGGTCGATAGGCCGGATCGGTTGGGTCGGCCATGGCCAGAAACCGTCGCGAGAGATCGCCGCCGGTCAACACACTCGGACCGGTCGACCAGTGCAGATCGGGCTTCAATTCCACAATCAGACGCAGCCCCAATTCTTGCATGGATATCTGCCCCAAGGCCGATCGATACTCGCCTCCTTCCGCTCCCTGTCCGACGAATTCCATCAATGTGCGGTAGACCAGTCGGCTTGAACGCCGGGCAGCCCAATCATCGAATTGCCCCGGTTTGTGGCTCGACGTTGCCTCCGCCACGCCGACGACCACGCGGGGGTATTGGTTGTGGATCGACTCGAGGAGGCCTTCTGCCCCAGGTAAAGCGGGCCAGATGTCAGCTAGGCGGAGCCCTGTCTGAAGGGCTTCGCGCAGGCGTCCTTGCGACTGCGCTTGCTTGGCCTTTGTGAACAGCACGGCCGCTTGGCCTTTGAGTTGGTTCTCCCACTTGACCACCACGGGGTGCTGGGGAAATGCCGACGCAAGCTGGCGAAGCAAAGCCCTCGCTGCGGCGTAGTTGCCGGCGGCAAGGTAGTTTTCCACCAGCTTTTCCGTGGCCACCCCCATGGCTCGGTTGAGGTTTGGCCACTGTGGATTACGCTGCTGCAATTCGTGGAGCACTGCCAGCATGCCTGTATACTGTTGCTTCTGGTGGCGTGCCTTGGCTTCCTCATAGAGATACTCCTCGATGGCCGCTTGGAGCCCGGGATACTCAGGATCCCTTGCATCGAGGTATTTGAAATAGTCGTAAGCGTCTTCCAGTTGGCCGGCCTGGTAGAGACGCTTGCCTTCGTTGAGAACCATCTCCTCGAAAAGTTCCAGGCGAGCAATTGCCGACCAATCGACCTCATAGGCTTCGTTGGGCCGGTCGATCAGGCGAATTGTGATCGTCTTGGGCATTTGGGCCGGCATTCGCCGATTGGGAAAGGCCAGTGGCTGCACCTTCAACACGAGGTTCTTGTTTTGGGCATTCAAGGTGATCTGATCGAATGGCTCCTGTTCGTACAGCGGATCCTCGGCCCAGGCCACGTTGGCCCCAAGCAACGCGGCGACCACAGCCGCGATGCCGAGGGACCAACACGTCGAGGGGATGGGCGACACGTGCGCGGTCATGGTTGCTCGATTTGATACAAAGTGCCGTCATGGCCGCCGACAAGCAACTGTTCGCCGAACAGAACTGGTCCCGTGGCCAAGGGTTCCCCAACGTCGGTCTCGGCCAGCATCTTGCCACTCGCGGCGTCAACCGCCCAAAGCTTTCCGTCTGTAGAGGCCAAAAGATATCGGTTGCCTGTCAACAGGGGCGTGCCCGCCAGTGGGCCGTGGGGCATCACTGTTTGCCAGAGCAACTCCTGGTCTCCGGCCAGACAATAGAGTCGATAACGCTGCTGATCCGCGGCATTTCCATCTTCGATGACTAAAAGCACGCGGTCCCCCACACGTTGCGGTCCCCACACGCACCGCCCTGCCAACGGCCACTGTTGGGCAACCTTCAAATCCGGCAGTGCATAGGCCGAGAGTGTCTTGGTCTCCTCCACCGCATAGACTCGTGTGCCTAGAACGGCCAGCGGTGAGACGATCGGATTGGCCGTTCGTACGCTCGTGAGGGCTGCCAGATTGGGCTTGGGCTGTGGCTTGATACCGATTCGATAGAGATTCTTACGATGATCGGCCAATACGAACTCATTTTGGCCGACCACGGCTGGCTCCCTCCACACGATGGACATCCCACTCTCGATCCGTGGTTGGAACGGTTCGGCGAGCTTGACGCCCGTCGGTACGCCGAGGAGGAAGACCTGCCCGAGTTTTCCAGGTGCCACGAGGCCACCGGCTAACGCGACCGCCCGGCAACCGAGTGGATCGGCCAGCGCGATCTGCTCCGGTTTCCCGGCCGGCTCTCGGAGGTTCACTGCCCAGAACTGTCTAGGGCCGTTGACGGTGGCCAACGTGAGCCATCCGTTGTGGCACGGCACTGCGTCGGTGAATGGCTGGCGTATTTCAACGGCCGGAATCGCAGCAACCGGTTGGGCAACCAATCGTCCGCGCTGACTGTCCTTGGCGTCAAGTTGGAAAACGCCGCCGATTGCCGTAACGGCTGTCACACGTCCGGATGTGGAATCTACAATGGGGTCACCCACCAAGGGCACACTCAGATGCGTTTCCCAAAACGGCTTGCCGCTTCCCAAACGCATGGCGGAGACCACGACCCCGGGAAGCTTCGGGTTGCGTCGCACATGCACGACACTCTGGCCCAAGGGCACCAACGGCTGCAGAGCAACAGTCGCCTCATTCTCGAATCCTTGCGGATGCAGTCGGCCGCGGGCCGCCTGAATGTTGTAGCGGGTTAACTGGCTGTCGGCCACGAATACCTGACCTTCGATGAGCAACGGGAAGCGAAGCATCCTAGCCTCGCCCCGGTCACCATCCAAGCGTGTCTCGCCGGCCGCTTTGCCTTCCCCGATCGGGACCAACGGTTTGTCGGGGTTCGAGGCACTCACTTCAAACACATTCAGGTTCCCCTGGTCCGTGACGGCGAGCAGACGCACACCTGCGGCCAAAGGCGGCGTGTCAACGTGCCCCTGGAGCCGAACTTCCTGGAGCAAGCTGAACGCCGGTGCTTTCTGCGTTCCTTCCACCGCATAAACCTTCAACACGGCATCTTCCGCCCGATCGTTCTCGGCAACGATCAGGAAGCGGTTGATGAGAATCGGCGGCGCTGTGATGCTTCCCGCTTCATGTCCCAGATAGACCACCTGTTTGACGCCCGGTTCGCCGAGGGGAAGAACGAACAGATTGGAATGCTCGGCGATTTGATAGATCACCGAGCGGGCCAGGTCGATGTGCGGGGCCACGCGGAGCCCTTGTGGCAGTTGGACATAGCCCGGTGAGACCCCCGAGTCCAAGTCGATCGAGATCAAACGTCCCGAACGTGTGGCCACTAGGATTTGGTCGTGGGCCACCACAGGATGGGCGTCGAATCGTTCGCCCACCGGATAACGCCAGCGGAGCTTTCCCGTTGCGGCTTCGACGCGAAGAACATCGTTGTGCCCTTGGCTTACATCGACCAGGACCACGTCGCTGGCCGATTGAGGGGTTACCGGCACCGGGGCAAAGCCCGGGCTGCGGCCATTCGTGTGATAGCCGACCGAACGACGCCACAATACCTTGCCCGAGGTCCCCTCCAGGCCGTATGCTGCCCCGTCGGCAATGATGCAAGCGACTTGGCCCTGAGTGCCCGGTGGGGCCGATGCTGTGGCTGTGTGGGCCAGGATCAGACTCGCCGAGACGGGCGAGGGTTGTTCCTCGCGTACTGGCTCCTTCCGGACGTCCATGTTGCTCACGGCCGATTGGGCTGCCCGGGCAACTTCAAGCACGGCTGCGCGGAGTTCCTGGTCATCGAGCAAGCTAGGATACTTCTTGAGCAGTGCATTGCGCACTCGGTAGGCCTCTTCCGTCTTGCCCGACTGGATCGCCATCCGCATCTGGGCCACTGATCGTCTCAACTCGTCCACTCGGGCAATTTCCCGTTCGGTCAGTTCCAGCAAGGCTTGAATATCGGCCAGTCTCGTAGCCGGTTGCATTGACTTCGGAAGGTAGCGATCGATCAGAGCCAGCGATTCTTTAGTCTGAGCGACCAATTCCGGATCGTTGGTTTGCCGGGCTGTGGCGGCAAGCCCTTCGGCGATGTCCGGCAGGATCCCCAGCAGTTCTTTTTGGGATTCCGTCTTGAACGCTTCTTCCGAAGCAATTGTCTTGAGCACCTGATGGGCTGCATCGAGTGCCTTGCGCCAGTCGGACCTTCCTTCGGTGGCTTGCCGCAACTGGGCCAAGCCTCGCCGCACTCGTGCCAAGCTGGTTCCAGAATGGGTTGGATAGCGGTTCAGATAGAGGCCATACTTGTGAATCGCCTGGGTATACGAACCAGCCAAATAGTCGTGATCGGCCTGAGCCAACATCTGATCGCCGCCCTGCCGCCTGAGATCCCACCAAAGAAACGTTCCCAGAAGCAGCAAGCCCAACAATGCTCCCCCGCCCACCAGCAGCAGTGACGAATCCCAATCATCCTTCCTGATCTTCTTCTGGAATCCAGCGGCGGTCGTCTTGCCGGGAGGCGGCTTCACGTCGACCGGCCCTTGGAGCACCGTGACAGGTCTCAACGGCGGTCTGGTCACCGGGGGAGGAACAGGGGGATTGCCAGGCATGGAACTGGCCGGTGACGTTGGCAGGGGAGGTAGCTTCGGTGCCGGTGGCAGATCGTCAAAAAGCTTTGCCAGCGGATCAAAGTCTTGGGGATCAAGATTGGCCAGCAAGTCAGGCCCTTCGTCACGTGGCAGCAACTGCCAATCCTCCTCTTCACTTCTGGCCGACGACGCTGTTGGGCCCCTCGGTTCCTCCTTGCTGGTCATGGGAAGATATTGATCCAAGGGAAGTAGTTCTAGTTCATCCCCATCGGACGATGCGGCGGACTCCTCGGTGCTCTGTGCCAAGACACCCGGCAGCAATTCCGCCACCCACTGCCTGGCGCTGGGTGATGTCAAGCACCCCTGCTCCATAAGCCGTTTGGCGATCTCCTCGGCTGTGAGCCGTCTGCCAGACTCGACGATCTCTCTACGCAGTCGGGCCACGCGACCGGCCGACAAGAGGGACTTTTGTTCCAGGAGGGCGATGAACTGCTCTGCGGAAATCGTCCGGGTCATTAGATCACCACCAATCAATAGTCTTCATCGTCGAGCGTTGCCAGACGGACGTTTTCCATGCCTACGGCATTGCCCGCATCAAGAGCCATCACCACGGTTTCGTGGCGTGCTTCCCCGTCGGCCAGGACCAGCAGACTGCTGGGGCCGGGACGGTTGCTCCCCGATTCGCTCGCCCGGGCTTGACGCAGCTTGACCCAGAGATCCTGCTCGCTAGGCGCCTCGGCATCGTTGACCCAGACCGTGTTATCCCGGTCGATCCGGATAATCACGAGATCCTCGTCGTCCAACAGCTCTTCGAGTGTCTTTGCCCGTGCGCTCTTGTCCTGCTTTTCGGGAGTAGGCATTTCCAACGACTTCTGAAGGCTGAAAGCGGCGGTCACCAGGAAGAAAATCAACAGGAGAAACACGCAGTCGATCATCGGCGTCATGTCGATTTCATGCTCCGAACCCTCGTCGCGCCGGAAGCAAACCGCAGCCTCTTGCGACTGATCGTCGGGGGTGACATGGTTGGGGGGCAAGCAGATCGTCACGATCAATCGATCTCCAACACGGCCAATTCCAGTTTCAGTCCTTGCACTTGCGAAACCGCACCAGCCACGCGCGCGATGTCGCGGTGATGCACTCCTTTCTCGCCTTTGAGGAGCACCACGCTTCGCCCTTGGCGATGCCCTTCCTCCAAGAACCGGACAATTGCTCCTTTCTCTTCGTCCACGTTCGCAGACACTGGTGAACCGATCTTGCCGTCGCCGAGGTAGATTAGCGCCGGACGTTTTCCTTCCCCTTTGGCAACCGTGAGAACCATGGCCGTAGTCGGATCCACCGACGTGCCGTGGCGTGCTGGTGGTAATTCGACTTCTGTCTGCAAATCGGGCCTTGAACCGACCAGGAAAAAGATCAACAGGAGGAACACGCAGTCGATCATCGGCGTCATGTCCAATTCCGCCTCGGTCCGCATTCGCCGGCGCGGGAGCAACGAACCTTCTTCGCCCCCTTCAGCTTGTTCCATCCACGACGGAGTCAAGGCCATCGCTCAGTTGCCCCTCCGCTCTTCCGATTTCGTTTCGACAAGCGTAGTCGTGATCACTGCCTTAAACATCTCGAGAAACCGCGTCAGCCCATAACCGACCAAGTCTTCCAGCTTGCGGATTCGCACATTGATGCTGTTGGTGCAGACAATCAAGGGGATCGCGATGGTCAGCCCGATTGCCGTGGTAATCAGGGCGAGACTGATGTCTTCGGCCAGCTGCGTGGGATCGACCTTGCTGCCTGCCGAGAGTTTGGCAAAGGCTCCCATCATGCCCAACACGGTGCCGTAGAGCCCCAGCATTGGAGCACTCTTGACCATTGTGTGGACCCAACTGAGCCGGTAGTCCAAATCCGAAAGCACGTCGCGTTGGAATCGGTCGACCAGCAGGGCTCGCACCTTGGCGTATCCCATGTCGCGGTTGGCGATGGCCAGGCTGACCAACTGCGGTACAGCCCTCGCGTCCCCCTTGCACAACTCGGCCGCTGCCGGAAAATTGCCCGCCGATAGCGGTTCCGCGAGCTGCTCCAGAAACGCAGCCTGTTCCTGCTCACTCCGGAAGCGGATCTGCCGGACTCGCCGCCACACGACCAACACGCTAAACGTGCCCCACAGGGCCACCAGGGCCAGGGCCACATAGCAGGCTTTGCCCGCATAGTCCAGCACTACGGAAAAGTCGACCATAGCTCGTTTGCCTATTTGTAAGTCTGGTCAATCACGTAAAAAACGTAACCATTCTTGTTCGGACGGATCGCAAACCGCGTGGCGTAAACCTTGGACTGCTCGTCCCCGGCCCGGGCTCTCTCCAACCCGACCAGCGTTGCCTCCAACTCGGGCGGAAGGAACCGCAGCACCACTTTACCCTTGCCGTCGATGCCCGCTCGGCCAAGCAACTCCTGGTCGGCTTTCGCCAACTCCCCGTGCCGCCAGCTCAAATAATAGCGGTTCTCTTGATCGGCTGGGCCCGTTCGCCGGTCCGGCTTGGGCTGGCTCAGATGAAAGGCGTACTCAACCCGATTGCCCGGCAACACCACGCCCAACTCGATTTTGAAGAAGTCGAGTTGCCTCGCATACTCTTCCAGCGTATTCTCCTTGGGGAACTGGATCTCCCAACGTCGGGCTTGCCCTGATCCTGAACCCATGCCACTGCCGATGCCCGTCCCCTTGCCTTTGCCATGGCCGCTCTGTTGGGCAGTCTCCTCCAGAAGCGGATCCTCCAAGAGTGACAGCTTGTCGGTCACGGCTGTTGTAATCGCTGAGAGCGTGTCCTTCAATTCTGGCTCCAAAAACTCTTGGGCGACTTCCTCCACGCTGGGAGTCTCCAACTCCGGACCGCCCCCAAGCATATCGTCCCCCGAACCGATCTTTTCCATCACCACGGGCACTGCCGTCTGGCTGGCAAGCACATGACGTGAAAGCCAGATTAGAAGCATCACCAGCACGGCCGAACCAACTAGGATCAGCAGCGTCAAGAGCATGCCGGCCGCCCGGTCGTAGCCAGAGACCCGCAGCAGGTCTTCGCCTTGTTCAGGTTTGTACGGTATCAGGTCGGGGGATGTCATGGTTGTTGCGGAAACGATTCTTCGGCTGCTCCTTACTCCTCGAATGCCGCATCGGGCCGGATTGTGAGATACCAGGCTCGCCAGGCCTCAATGGCCTTGCGGCGTTCGTCGTCCGATGGGTGATCCGGCGGGCCAAAGCCGCGGAACTTCCGGCTCAGCCGTTCCAGGGCGGTCCGTGCTTCCTGCATTACCCCCAAGTCGGGATCGGTGAGCGCGTCGATCAGCATCGGCACCGCCTCGAAATCGCCTGTCTTCGCCAAGCCACGAATTGCCACAATCCTTGCTTCCGGCGAACTGCTCCCAGCCAGTTCCCGCAACTTTTGCGCATGACTCGACAGCGTGTTCCGACTGACTTCCGGAGGGAATTCGACCAGGGCCGCCATCGTTTGGGAAAAGGTCGGGTCGTTCGGGTCATTGATCGCGTCGAGCACCTGTTCCATCGTGTGCAACTCGGCCGAGGCCACCACTTTGCCCTGCCGGATCAGCACGGTGCTCGTGTCCTTCGGCAGCCCCCGGCCGCCGACGAGCATCCCGCTCCCGTAGCTACGAGTCCGCTCGATGCTCTTCTTCATTGAACGCAACAGAAACAGCAGACTGAATGCCGTGTCAGGCGTCTCGCCTCCACTGGTCTTCCAACTCCCCTTGGCACTCTGCGTGCGCAGCAAGTAGCTCGCGCCGTCGTTGTACCACTTCGGATTCGGATCGGTGATTCCCTCGGCCGCCTCACGGAAGCTACAATAGCGTTCCAGGGCATAGAGGTAGTAGTGCGTCCAGGTCGGCGGATCAATCTTGTAATTCGCCTGCATCCAGCGATTACCTCGCATCTGGACGTCGCGAACCAACTTCAGGGCGCTTGCCGTCTGGCGAGTGTCTTGTTCTTCCCTGGCCTCGTTGACTTTTTTCAGTGCCGGCGGCAGGCTCCGATCTTCGCGAACTGGTCGGACCAACCCGAGCAGCTCCGCGCAAATGTAGGTGCTGCCGAGTCCCGCAGCCGTCATGCTAAGTGAGATTTCCTTCTGCTTGACGAGGGCCTCGAAACTTTCCGCTGGCGTGCCTTGATAGCCGAAGCCTCCGCCTGGGTCCTGCGTCTTCAAAAGCCATGCAGTGACCCGTTCGAGCATGTCCCGAGGCACCTCAAACCCGACCTGGGTGACCTCCCAGCAACTGAGTACTGCATATTGCGTCATTGACGTATCCCCCGTCGTCCGGTCGGGATACCCCCAGCCGCCATGCGGCTTCTGACGCGACTGAAGATACTCCAACAATGCGGTGATTTCCTCGCGATATCGCTCCGGATCAAGCGACGTGAGAAAGATGATTGAGAGCCCCGTACTGTAGATGTCCAGATCGAGTGAACGTGGTGGTGCCCGGCGCACGGCCTTCTGGATCGCTGCTACGGCCTGGACGATTCGCGGATGATCCAGCCGGGCTTCATGCTTCAACAACACGAGGCCAACCAACGCTTGGGCCCCAAGCCGGTAGTCTTGGGCTGCCTCAGATTCGAGAAACCGGATACCTTTGGCGATGGCCTGCTGAACCTCCGGACTCTCCGGCGTTAGCGAGAAGGCCTCCGTTCCCAAGATCAACAGCCCCCCCCAGGCGAGGACGGCCCCCCAAAGCACCCACGCTGAGTGCCGGACCTCCCATTTTTTCATGGGCCTCTCCTTCCTGTTCCCCGAGGGCCCCTTGCACCGTTCGGCGAGTCCCTCGATTGGGGAAAAGATGTGAAATATCGGCCCGAGGGTGTGCAAGCGGGCTCCTTGTTGTGTCGATCCTAGTCCTCCGGGAAATCTCCGTCAAGCATGCAGGAGCTCTTGGCCAATCACCAAGCGACACAAACGCCTTCGCCCGTTGACGATCGTTTCCCCTGACTGAGTTGACAACCCCCGGGGGTGTCCTATATTATTACGTCTTTGCCCCCGTCAACTTTGGGCGGACAGGTAGCTCAGCTGGTAGAGCACGGGACTGAAAATCCCGGTGTCGCCGGTTCGACCCCGGCCCTGTCCACTTTCGTAACTACTGAGCCTGCCAAAAGTTAGGCTGCCCGCCAAGGCGGTGCGGATTCTGAAGATTGGGACGATAGACAGCCCCATGGGTCTGTCTATGGTTCGCTTTCAGGAGCACCGTCAAATGGCTCGTAAAAAGAAGCAACCCTCTTCCTCTTCTTCCATCCCTAGTCCTAGCCACCTCGGCCGCAAGACCCAGTTCATCCGGCCGGAGATCCGCTGTAAGGAAGGCCGCAAGGGCGGCGTCTACTGGGACGGAAAGTTCTGGTACCTGGGCCCCTGGAACGGCAAGGACCCGATTCCCACGCCGATGTATCGGGCTTGGCTGCGCCTCTGTGAACACCTGGAGCAAGTCTGGCTCTCCCGCCAGGCCGAACTGCCCGAACCCGATCCAGAGAAGGCCATCGCGATCGTCGAAGCCGTCGACCAGTGGCTCTTTCAGTTGGAGCACCACCCGCGGCCCCTTGGCGACCTCAAGGCCGATGGGACGTTGGCCGACCACTTCCACAAGGCTGTCTATCGGCTCAAGCCCCTGGTGGCACTCTACGGCGATGTGCCTGCGGCCGAGTTCACGGCCAAGCTGCTTCAGGAGTTCATGCGACGCCTGGCCGCTGGCGACTGGTGGACGCCGCACAACAACCCCTACAAGCACCGCAAGACGGCGCCCGGGCCCTTTGCCGCGTCCTACATCAACAAGGTCCGTTCGGACGTCGTGCGGATGTATGAGTGGCTGGAGCTGGAGGATTTTGTCCCCAGGGGCCACGCCGAGCATTTACGCAACATGCCTCCTTACGACGTTGAACCGACGCCCGAGGATACCTATCAATTGGTCACGGCTGAGGATCTGGAAACGACCTGCCAGCACGCCTCGCCCGTGGTGGCCACGATGATGCGGATCCAGTATGCGACGGCCGCACGCCCCAGTGAGATCTGCATTATGAAGGAGCGGTATTTTGACAAACGGCACGTCCAGGGCGTCTGGCTGTATCGGCCCCCGACGCATAAAACGGCCTATCGGGGCAAGGTGCGCGTGATTCCCCTGAACAAACACTGTCAGGAACTCCTCAAGCCGTTCCTTGATCGGCCAGCCGACGAGTTTCTCTTCAAGCCGGAGGAATCACACCAGTGGTGGCAAGAGGAACGAGCGCGGAACGCCGGGCACGACCGCAAGACCGAGGTGACTCCCTCGGAACTCAAGCAACGGGCCAAGCGCAAGGAGCAGCGCAAACACTCGCTGAAGCAGCGACCGTTCGCTCCCCGGTTCAGTGCCTATACCTACGCCCAGGCCGTCCGCCGCGCGATCCGCAAGGCCCTCGCTGCCGGCAAGCAGGTGGCCGACTGGACTCCTTACGCCCTACGGCACACGACCTTGACCGACGTTCAGTGGAAGGCCGGCGAAGAGGCCTCGGCGGCCCTCGGCGGACACTCCCGGAACGTCAATCGTGGCTACGCGCACAAACAGACCCTGCGCGCGATCCGTGTGGCGACCCGTGTTGTCAAAGGGGATTCCCCCGCGGCACCTTCTATGCCGTCGACAAAGCACGCCGAGACGACGCCAGAGGCTCCTGCATCCCGATTACGACGACGCGAGCCTCGGTGAGTTGCATCAGGAGCACCCGCCAGGTCTGGCCGAACACGGAACGCACGACGATTTCCACAGGAGGCCCACATAGGCTCAGCCGCTGAAGGTGGTGCCATGCCGTACTTCGATCGGCCTCGGCGATCGCCTCCAGGCAGTGCTGCCCGAGAAGGGCTGCGGCAACTTCTGGTGACGTTCCGCGTACTTCACGAATATGATGAAAACTGTCCAAGACGCAAGCAACAATTCGTAGTGTCACAAGTTCCTCCGCAAATGCGACTCGCTTCGGAAAGGTCCTAGTTAGCCTGGCTTGGCGAGTCTTGTCATATTTGCCAGATTGCCTATTTATGTAATTGCGTTTTGATGCAATAATCGGGCGTACAATTAGTGCAACAATTGATGATTCAATTGTTTGACAATTGAACAGCAAGCTTGACATGGACTGCTCTCTGTTTCGATATAAGGGGGCATGGCCAAGCAAGCGAAGCCGAAGTACGAACGTGCCAAGACCTTCACAGAGGGGGAGTTACGTTCGTTGGCGGATGTCTTGATCAGTGCTGGGCAAAGGATCAGGGACGAGGCAGATGTGGCCAAAGACAACCGGATCGAGACGGTTAAGGTCTTGCATGGAACGGGTTTAACCGAAGTGGTCGAGGAGAAACTACCCGATTTTCTTGCTGACTTGGAGAAGAAGGTGCGAAAGGCCGTGAAGCAGCGAGAACGGCTCCGAAAACGGCGGCAAGGGTAGTGGCTTGCATCGTCTCGTTGGCTTCGGATTGTTTCAGAGTACACTTGGCATCATCACGCCAACCCTGGGCAGGAGGTTGCGATGAAGAGGCAGGAGGCCGAGGGCGTTTCTGCTGGTCGGCTGATCCAT
>CAZLDQ010000009.1:0-11991 GCA_964558295.1 uncultured Planctomycetaceae bacterium
CCCCCCCCCCCCCCCGCCCCCCCCCCCCCCCCCCCCCCCCCCCCCCCCCCCCCGCGATCAATCATAATGGGGCCAATACTTCCGGTCTCATTTCGTGATTCCCGAGGAGAGCAACGATGGCTGCCGAACCGATGCTTGCCCATAGCGTCTATTTCACGCTCATCGATAATTCCGAGAAGGCCAAGGAGAGTCTGGTGGAGGCCTGCAAGAAGTACCTTTCGGGCCATGCGGGCACGGTTTGCTTTGCCGCCGGGGTTCTGGCCGACGATATCGGCTGGGATGTGAGCGACCGCGACTTTGACGTTGCCTTGCACATGGTTTTCCGCAACCGGGCGGCTCACGATCAGTATCAGAATTCCGACCGGCATCTGAAGTTCATTCAGGAAAACGAGGCCAACTGGAAACAGATCCGCGCATTCGACGCATACGTTCAGCCGTAACCTTGGTGCAATGGTGTCAGTTCACTCGCAGAACCGTCCCTCGGAATCGGCCTGCCAGACTTGATTTGTGAGGACCTCCAGCGCCGTCAACCAACCGCCGCCATAACAGTACGTGTCGATGCACTTCAGGTAGCCGAGGTCGAGGATTTTACCGCTGCGCTGGGCCGTGTGCCCGACAATGGCGATCTTGCCCGACTGGTGCGGTCCCGGCTCCCGGTCACGCAACGACTCCCAACGGAGCGCATGGGCCGGCTGCTGACAAAGCGGCTTGTCGGCCAGGTAGTTGGCGTGCAAGAACAGGTGTCTGTCGGTTTCGTAGTAAGGAACGCACTGCTCCAGGAAATCGAGGTGTTCCTGGGAGATCTCCTCGGGGACCATTACGTCATAGGAAAAGAGCGTTGTCGCCCCGCCGAAGGAGAGCCAGTCGTTGAAGCGATCGGCACACTGCCGAACCTCCAGAAGCATCTCGTCGTGGTTGCCAAGGATCGGGATCAGGTGACAGCGCTTCGACAACGCCAGCAACTGGTCGATCACTCCGCGGGTGTCCGGCCCCCGGTCACAGTAATCGCCCAGCGGGACCAGCGTATCGTCCGGTTGTGGATTGATTGCCTCAAGCAACGCGGCTAGTGCGGCGGAATAACCGTGGATATCGCCAATGGCGATGACACGACCAGACATGTTTAACGACTTTCCACGGTGATCTTGGCCCGTTCGCTCGCCTCGAAGCGGCTATTGGCCGCCGGGCCGGGTTCCCAGCAGGTTTCCAACGGGCTTGGTTTGGGCTTGACCACTGGGATCACGAAGACTTCGGTCCCGTCGGCCTCGCATTCGATCCGCCCACCGGCACGGACGACGGCCTTGCGGGCCAACATCTCGCAGACGGCCACGAGGCGGTCGAAGTTGTACTCCGTGTGGCTGAAAACACGTTTGCGGTCGAGGGCCGACGTGAATCGCTCGGGAAGCTTCGACATGCCGAGCGTGGTAAACAGCACCCCTGCGGCGTTGGACGGGTTGCAGTCGGAGTCCTGGCCGCAGCGAATGGAGACAAGGATCGTCTGGTCCAGGTCTCCCTTGCCATAGAGAAGCCCCATAACGATGTAGGCGGCGTTCAGCTTGGCGTCGATGTTGAAATCGCCCTTGCTGCAGGAAAAGCGGCGATAGGCCGGATTGCGGTTGTACTTCGTTTCGATTTTCTGCCAGGTCACTTCCCAGTCGTTCGGCTTCTCTTGGTACCACTGGAGCACGTCATGGATTGTTTCGGCGAACTGGCTTCCTTCGGGGACGCACTTTAGCCCTGCCTGGACGATGGCCTTCGGATCACTCGCGAAGAACGCCTCCGTATACATCCCGGCGACAAACTGGCCGCCGTAAAGGCCATCGCCGTAGTTCATCAGGCGGCCGAATTTTTCGCCCAGCTCGATGGCGAGGTTGGGCAGGCCGGGGGCAATCAGGCCGGCGAAGTCGGCTTCGATCTGGTAGTCGATGTCGTCGGCATGGGCGTTGAACTTGGGATGCCCCGAGTCGGGCGGTGCGATTCCTGCGCGCAGATTGTCACGTCCCGCCTTGTTGGCGTGCCAGAGCTGGTATCCGCTATTGGCAAAATCGATCCCCGCTTGCCGGATCGAGACGTCAAAGCCGTGAAGCTCTAATGTGCGCAAGAAAGTCATCTCCACATAGAGATCATCCTGCCAAAACTGATTGATCAGAGACGGTGTCCAGCTCGGCGTCTGGTTGGCGGGGATGATCCGTCCCATCCAGCGGAATTCGGTCGGCCCGCCCCAGCCCACGCCGGCCATTTGCCCCAGCCAACCGGCGGTCATCTTGTCGGTATAGACCTTCACCGGCAACCGGCGGAACTCGTCGGCCAAAACGGTTGATTGCATGGTCCCATAGAAGCCAAAACCCAGAACGATGAGGCTGCAACGAACCCAATTCCGCATGGTGTCGGTCATGGAGACTACTCCTCAAGGCGTGGTTAGTAAAGGCATGGAGTCAAAGCACTTCGCATTGTAGTTGGCGGCTGGGCCGATGGCTAGCCAGGGAAACCGCCGATTCCTCTTAGCTGCCTGCAGCAGATTGTTACACAGTCAGGCGGTTCTTTCAAGGGTTTGTGCCCCCCCAAAAAATGCGTGTTGATCACCGCGAACGCCTTCGCCGACAACCCGCTGTTCACCGCCGTTCTCGGCCAGCCGGGACAGGAGTTGGGACGCCAATGGGTTGGGTTGGAAAGAAGTCTGGCCACGCTGTCGTGCGAATTTGGTATCATTTGCTGGAGGGCTGGACAATGCGCAAGGTTTCAATCCACTCCTTCCCGGTGACGATGACGGCATCGTGACGGTCGAGAGTACTCGTCTGGATGGATCGGCGGATTTCGTCGTCGTTCCCGTGCTTCATGCGTGCGTCATGAACGACTTCCGCGTGCAGCGCTATACGCCGAACTTCCTGAAGACAAGAAGGATGCGGAATGCAGAATGATGAATGGTGCGAAGCGGCAGTCTACTGGTTACTACTTTCCGCGTACTGCGTACTAACTCATGACTCGAATTGCGGCGATTGATTTTGGCACGGTGCGAATTGGGATCGCGATTACGGATCCGGGGCAGAGCTTTGCCAGTCCGTATGAGAATTACACGCGTCGGGGGAAAGACGGGGATCGGCGACGATTTCAGCGGCTGGTGGCGGAGGAGAACGTGACGCTGTTTGTCGTGGGGTTGCCCGTGCATCTTGACGGTCGGGAAAGCGAGAAGTCGCGGCAAGCACGCGAGTTCGGTGTATGGCTCCAGGACGTCACCGGGGTGCCGGTCGTGTTTTTCGATGAGCGATTTACCACGTGCGAGGCCGAAGAATTCCTGTTGAATTCGCAGATGACCAAGAAACGTCGCAAAGAGCGGCTCGATATGCTGGCTGCTCAAATTTTGCTCACGTCCTATTTGGAATCGAAGACCAAGGGGCAGCAGGAACCCGGTCCGTTGGATGATTGACGATGGCAAAACTGGTGGTAGGCTGCGGGTATCTCGGCCAGCGCGTGGCGGATCGCTGGTTGGCCCAGGGGCAGACGGTCTATGGCGTGACCCGATCGCCTGAGCATGCTGAAGAACTTCGCCGTCAAGGTGTGCAGCCGATCGTGGCCGACGTGACCCGGCCGGAGAGCCTGCGAGGGCTGCCCGAGGTGGAGACGATGCTCTTCGCTGTGGGATACGATCCGCAGAGTGGTCTGTCACGGCACGAAATCCAAGTCGATGGGTTACGGAACGTACTGGATACCCTGTCTGACAGCACGCGCCGCGTGATCTTGGTCAGTTCGACGGGCGTGTACGGTCAGACCGGCGGTGTCTGGGTCGACGAAGACTCTTCTTGCCAGCCGACTCGGGAGGCTGGACGTGCGATGCTCGCCGCGGAGGCCGCGCTTCGCGATCACCGCTTGGGCTCACGGGGTGTTGTGTTGCGACTGGCCGGGCTTTACGGTCCTGGGCGTATCACCCGACTGGCTGATCTATTGGCTGGACGTCCGATTGTCGCTCCCAGCGAAGGACATTTGAACCTGATCCACGTGGACGATGCTGCCACAGCCGTGCTTGCGGCAGAAAAGTATGCCCACGTGCCGGCGATGTTCCTTGTTTCCGATGGTCACCCTGTTCTGCGATCGGAATTCTACGCCTATCTTGCCTCCCTTCTCGGCCGGGAGTCTCCCACGTTGGTCGCCCCTGAACCAGAGTCGCGGCATACGCTCCGATCCCATGCCGATAAGCGGATTCGCAACCATCGCCTGTTGAACGAGTTGCGCATCCAACTTACCTATCCATCTTATCGAGAAGGACTGGCGGCGATACTTAGGGGGTGAAGGGGCGAGGAATACGCGACCAAGCATCCCTCTCCCCCCCATGTTCGCATATCTCCACGTCGCATGCACCTCACCTGCGGTCTATACCGGCTGTGCCGGATATTCCCTCAATACGTCCCGGAGGGTATGCCGATGCTGTTAGTAACCGCCCCACACAGCCGGTCCCGACTGGCTGCGCCCGAGCATGCGGTGGCATCGCTTCGATAAAACGCAATCTACCTTCGAGGAGGGGGAGTTCATGATTTGCCGGACCATGTTCGTGCTGCTTTCGGCAGCCGCTCTTGTGGCCCTGGTCTGTGTTGCTGACGCGCAAGCCGAGCAAGCGTTTGGGCGTCAATGGGGCCGCACCTACAGTACTCAGGACTGGAATCGCTTCTATCACTATCCGTACGTCTACTACCCACAGAATTTTTGGGCCGCCGACTACTACCGGAGTGGTGAGGATCTCTACTACCGCTATCCGCCGGAAATGCAGATTCCGGTCTACAACAAGCGGTGGCAGAACTACTATCCCGAGCCACGGAAGTACCACTCGGGCGCCCACTTCCAGCTCGACATTTTCTGATGGGTCAAGGCGTCCTCTGCCAGAAGGACGTTTCGGGGGGACGCCCCTAAGCCGAAGTACGAAGGAGATGTGCTGCACCTTCTTCGTGCTTCGTCGTTTCTTGGCTCATCCCTTTTCATCAACACTTTTGCGAAATCGTTCCGGGAAAGATTCTCTCGGGGGGCAACACCCTTGCCAGTCTCTGCCAAGCGGCTGAACAAGCGGTCAAATTGTCAAACAGCGAAACGGCAGCGTGTGAAGCGGCCACACTTGAACCTACCGGATTGGCTGGCCCAATTGCAAGCCGATCCGGTAGAAAATTTCCGCGGCTTGTTCAAGTTCGTCGATTGGCAGCCATTCGTCGACGGTGTGGGCTTGGGCGATGGAACCTGGGCCGAACACGACGGTTGGGACGCCGACCGCCGCCAGAAAGGCAGCATCCGTGGCGAAGGGTACCCCGACTTTTGTGCCTCGCCCACTCACTTCGCAGGCGATGCTGGCCAAACGATCGGCAATCGAACCGTTGGCGTCGTTTGGCAACGCCGGGGCTTCGAGGCCGATTGGATCGTGCTCTACTGGGAAGGTGATTTCCGGTGCCTGGGCCACATAGTCGATCAGATGTTGATAGGCCTGGCGGGGATCTTCGCCGGGGCGAAGACGCCGATCAATCTCGATCACGCACGCATCGGGGACGATGTTCACGCTCACGCCTCCATGGATCGTGCCTACGCTCATCGTGGCTGGGCCGCACAGCGGGTGCGTCCCCAACTGGCCGACGACTTCCCATTGATAGCGTTCGAGCACCTGGAGCACGCGGGCCATCTTGTAGATTGCATTGTCGCCGGCCTCAGGTCGCGAACTATGAGCGGCTTGCCCCCGGGTGCGACAGCACCAGCGGATGACGCCGCGATGGGCGACGACCACGTCTAAGCCGGTCGGTTCGGCGACAATCGCCGCGTCCGGTTTGCGTGGGAGGATAGCGTCGGGCGCACCATTCCAGGAACGCCGCAAGGCATCGATCCCGCTGAAGCCGAATTCCTCATTGACCGTACAGGCCAGCACCAGGGTGGGCATGCCTGGTGGGCGTTCGGCGGCCAATCGAGCAAAGGCGGCCAGCATCGCAGTCATGCCCCCTTTCACGTCACACGCCCCGCGCCCGTAGACTCGACCCTCGCGGACCTTCGGCCTCCAGGGGTCGATGATCATTCCCTCAACGGGAACGGTATCCTGATGGACCGCAAAAAGCAGGAGCTTTCCCCCTTGCGTCGGAGGGGTCTCGCCCTCGAGCCACGCGATGATATTCTCTCGCCCAGGTTCGGCCACTTGACGCCGGTAGGGGACTTGCATACGCTGATAGAGGGTTTCCAAGTGGTCGGTCATCCGGCCTTCGCCATACTCCGGGCCAGCGACCGCCTTTCCCATCGGGTTGACACTGGGAATGGCGATGAGTTCGCAGAGGGTCTCAACAAGATCGAGCAGCACGATGATCCTTTCGTGGCATATCAGTCACCCCACTCATGAGTGGAAAAGACTGGTTGGAGGAGGAGATCGGCCTGTATTCTAGGCGTTTGGCGTGAATCGGAATACGGGACGTGGACAATGATTCTGGAGAGGAATTTGGACGCCACGACAATCTGAAGGCTCCGGCAGTCGAAAATACCTTGAAGGTAGGGTTGAAGCTCACGACTTTCTGACCGATAATAGTCTATGTGTGAGGAGCAATCCTCACCCTGTCGCCCTTCGTAGGTCCCTGCCCCGCCTACGAAGGGTTTTTTTTGCGCGATGGAATGTGGTCGTCTTTTTTCGTCTTCATGCCGCAACAAGCCTGAGGGCTTCGAGGAGGTGGTGTCCTCCTCGCCACGCAGCGAGGCTTTTCTGCGTGCGTGCTGCTTCGGACTCTGATTGCCTTGACCATGTGAGGGGGGGGCCAATAGAATGTCGCAGAATCCGGCGTCAATGGGAGTAGGCATTTCATGCAGGTTGCGGTCTTTCCGATTTTCCTCTTTGTCGCATTTCTGATCGGACTGGCCGTGGCGTTGCTTCTGGCCGCTCGGCTGTTCAATCCCAGTCGGCGGAACGCTGTCAAGCAGATGCCCTATGAAAGCGGGATGGATCCGATCCATGATACGCGGCGGCGCTTTGATGTACGGTTCCATCTGCTGGCGATTGCCTTCTTGGTGTTTGACGTGGAACTGTTGTTCCTCTTTCCCTGGGCGGTGAGTATGCAGCAAGCAGACCGACCGGCCTATTTGTTTCTGGAGGGGATACTGTTTCTGGGGCTCCTGACCTTGGGATTCGTGTACGATTGGCGTAAGGGAATCTTCCGGTGGCGGTAGAACTGCCTGACAATGTGCTGATTACGAAGCTGGCCCCACTGGTGAGTTGGTGTCGGAAGAACAGCCTTTGGCCGATGCCTTTTGCCACGGCCTGTTGCGGCATTGAGTTGATGGCCACGGGGGCCAGCCGGCACGATTTGGCCCGATTCGGGGCCGAGGTGTTTCGCTTCAGTCCGCGGCAGTGTGATTTGATGATCGTGGCTGGCCGGGTGGTGATGAAGATGCTCCCCGTGTTGCAGCGGATTTGGCTGCAAATGCACGAGCCGAAATGGTGCATTTCGATGGGGGCCTGTGCCTCGACGGGAGGCGTGTTTGACACGTACTGCGTTGTGCAGGGGATTGATCGGTTCATTCCCGTCGACATCTACGTGCCCGGCTGTCCACCCCGTCCGGAACAGTTGATCCAAGCGATCGTCGAACTGCAAGAGAAGATCCAACGCGAAGGAACGGTTCTGGGACGTGAGTTTGACGATCCCCAGCGGCAACGCCCCCCACTGGCTCTGCGCGAAGAAGGCCGATGACCCAACCGCCCCTCCCTACGCTCCAGCAAGCTTTTCCCGGTCTGACGCACAGCGAGTTTCGTGGTCAGACCCGCGTGGTCGTGCCGCCGGCGACGATTCACCAGGTCTTGTGGGTACTCAAGGAACAGTTCGGATTCGATTTGTTGGTCGACATCACTTGCGTCGACTACCTCCACTACCGCGACGCCAAGGATCGTTTTGGGTTGGTCTATTTGCTGGCCAATACCGTGACTTCTGAACGGCTCACCGTGCGAACGTTTGTCAACGATCCCGAGCCGCATGTGCCGACGGTCGTTGACCTTTGGGAAGGGGCTGACTGGCTGGAACGCGAGGTGTGGGACATGTTCGGGATTCGCTTCGATGGACACCCCGACCTGCGGCGGATTCTCCTGCCGGAGGCGTTTACCGCCCATCCGTTGCGCAAGGACTATCCGCTCCAGGGACGCGGCGAGCGGCACAACTTCCCGGTCATCACGCGCAGTGAGAGTTGAAATGCCCCTGACCCGCTGCACGCTGATCGATGAACTGAGAAGTGACGAGTCGCAGGAATATCTGTGGACGATGAACTTCGGTCCCCAGCATCCGGCGACCCATACGACGTTGCGTCTGGTGCTGAAACTGGAAGGGGAACGGGTTGTAGAAGCGACGCCCGACATCGGCTACCTCCACTCGGGCTTCGAGAAGCTCGGCGAAGAGCTCGACTACAATCAGTATGTCACCGTTACCGACCGGATGAACTACATCTCGCCGATGGCCAACAACGTGGCTTGGCATCTGGCTGTGGAGAAGCTGATTGGCATCGAGGTGCCGCCGCGATGCCAGTATCTGCGGGTGATTGTCGCCGAATTGGCGCGGATCAGCGACCATCTTCTCTGCATCGGCGCGATGGGACTCGATACGGGCGCATTTACCCATTTTCTCTACGCTTTCAACCCTCGCGAGCAGCTTTACGACATCTTCGAGGCCCTTTGCGGAGCACGGTTTACGAACAGCTACACGCGAGTTGGCGGGCTGATGTATGACGCCTCGCCCAAGGCGATTCAGATGATCCGCGATTTCGCGGCCGGTTTTCCCCGCGTGCTCGGCGATTTGCATCGGATGCTCGACCGCAACCGGATCTTCATTGATCGCACCAAGGGAGTCGGTGTTCTCGCGAAGGAAGAGGCGATCAGCCGGAGTTGTTCGGGACCGATTGCCCGGGCCAGCGGCGTGACCCGCGATTTGCGCAAAGATGAGCCGTACCTTTGCTACGGCGACTTCGACTTCCAGGTTTGCTGTGCCCAGGCCGGCGACTGTTTCGCCCGATATCGTGTCCGCGTGGCTGAGATGGAAGAGAGTCTGAAGATCGTTCAGCAAGCGATCGAAAACCTCCCGGCCGGGCCGGTGAACGTGGGCGTCGATGAGCGGCTGATTTTGCCCAACAAGCGCCAGGTGTTCACGACCATCGAAGGGTTGATCTCCCATTTTGAACTGGTGATGAGCAACCGGGGATTCCAGGTTCCTTGCGAGGAGGTTTATGCGGCCACCGAGTCGCCCAACGGCGAACTGGGCTTCTACCTCGTGGGCGACGGGAGCCAGCGTGCCTATCGTGCCCGATGCCGTCCCCCCTCGTTTGTCCACTTCGCCCTGTTTCCCTTTCTGATCCGTGGCCACACCTTGAGCGACATCCCGGCGGTGCTTGGAAGCCTGAATATTATTGCGGCAGAGTTGGATCGGTAGGAGGAGGAAATGCTGAATGATGAATGGCCGGAATGAGATGATCCGACAGCTGGAAGACGATTTTCAATGTTTCATTCATCACTGATCATTCGGCCTTCATCATTTTCATGGTTTGCCATGTCGACGAGTGAGCGAGTATTGACCGATGAGATCCTTGAGACGATCCGGGGCTACCTTCCGCGGTATCCGAGCCGGCGGGCAGTGGTGCTGCCGGGCTTGCATGTGATTAACGAACACTTGGGATACGTGCCGCAGGCGGCCGTCGTGGAATTGGCCGAACTGTTGGAATTGGCCCCGGCCGAGGTCCAGGATACGCTTTCCTTTTATGGTTTTTTCAAACAGGATCGTCCCCAGGGACGGACTCGCATTTGGGTCTGCCGCTCGCTGAGCTGTGCGGCGTGTGGCGGGGAATCGCTGTTGGACTATTTGTGTGAAAAGCTGGGGATTCAGCCGGGCGAAACCACGGCCGATGGCCGCGTGAGCCTTGACTATGCCGAATGCCTCGGTGCCTGCGATTACGCCCCGGCGCTCTTGGCCGGCGACGTGTTGCTCAAGAACCTGACGAAGGAGAAGATCGACGAATTGGTGTTGTCGTTGCATTGAGCGTCGGATCGTTTTTGACGAACAAGACCTGTAGGGAACGCTCTCTGCGGCGTTCCGTCATGTCCATCGCCCGGAACGCCACGGAGGGCGTTCCCTACAGGAAGAGCAGAGCAATGGCGGGCCTTGCAAGCTCAGCCCGCTCAACATGGCTGAACCCCGAACCTTCCCGCGATGTCCAAGTACGAACCCGTCCTGTTGGCGAACGTTGGCCGAGAAAAGAGCCATACGCTGGCCGTGTACGAAGCCTGCGGAGGCTATCGCACCTTGCGCCGAGTGCTCAAGGAGCATTCGCCGAAGGAGATAGTTGAAACGATTCGCCAGAGCTGTCTTCGCGGCCGGGGCGGAGCCGGTTTTCCGACCGGACTGAAATGGTCGTTTTTGCCGGAAGACCATCCCGGGCCGGTGTATCTTTGCGTCAATGCCGACGAAAGCGAGCCGGGCACCTTCTCGAATCGCGTGCTGATGGAACTGGACCCGCACCAGGTCCTCGAAGGAACCATCCTCAGTTGCTATGCCACGCGGGCAACCACGGCCTACATCTATCTCCGCTACGAGTATCCGCTCTGTTACCAGCGGCTCCAAGCGGCAATCGACGAGTGTTATCAGGCCGGTTACCTGGGCAAGAACCTGTTGGGGAGCCAGTTTTCACTGGACATTTTTATCCATCGCGGAGCGGCGGCCTATGTGTGCGGCGAAGAGACAGGGCTGATCGAGAGCTTGGAAGGCCGACGCGCCTGGCCTCGGATCAAACCCCCGTTCCCGGCCGTGGAAGGACTGTTCCGCAAGCCGACTGTGGTGAATAATGTGGAAACGTTGGCCTGTGTGAAGCACATCCTCGAGCGCGGCGTCGGCTGGTTCAAATCGATCGGTGTCCCTTCGGAACCCGGCAATCCGCGCGATCCGGGCAGCTATGGGCCCAAGCTCTACGGCCTGAGCGGCCATGTGAACCGTCCCGGCTGCTATGAAGCCCCGTTGGGAATCACCTGCCGGGAACTGATCGAAGAATTTGGCGGCGGGGTGTGGAAAGGACGCCGTGCCAAGGCCGTGGTGCCGGGTGGCTTGAGCACGGGGGTCTTGACCGAAGCGGAACTTGACACGCCGTTGGACTTTAATGGGCCGATCAAGGCCGGCTGCCTCGGCCTGGGGACGGCCGGGGCCGTGGTGCTCGACGAGACCTACTCAATGATCGACTTCCTCCACAACAGTTGCCGCTTCTTCGCCCATGAAAGCTGCGGCCAGTGCACCCCCTGCCGCGAGGGTACCCGGTGGGCGGTTGCTATGATGGAGCGAATCAAGGCCGGCCGGGGCCGTCTCAAGGATCTCGACCTGCTTTTGGAAATCGCCGATTCGATCGGTATCATGCCGGGCACGACAATCTGCGGCTTGGCCGATGGAGCCGCTTGGCCGATTAAGACGGCGATCCGCAAATTCCGCGGCGAATTTGAAGACTACATCCGACGCACGAATCCCAAGGGCTTCATGATCACCGAGCCGGTAGCGGCTGTTGAGACACGCCTCGGCATTCACTGAGGGAAGCACAGATGACAAGAGAAGGGGCAGAGGCAACGGCGGGCAAGCCCGCCCGCGACGTGGACCTGAGTTTGACGAGATTAGGGCGAGCTGTTATGGCGATCGTTATTATCGACGGACACGAGCTTGAGATCGGCGACAACGAGCGTCTGAACGCCATCCAGGCGGCACGCCGGGTCGGCGTCGAGATTCCCCATTACTGCTGGCATCCAGGCTTATCAGTCGTCGGCAGTTGCCGGATGTGTCTCGTCGAGGTCGGCTCGCGCGATCCCCAAACCGGACAGATTGCGATGCAGCCCAAGCTTGCGCCGGGCTGCAATACACAGGTCACGGACGGGATGGTGATTGTTACAAACAGCGAGAAGGTTGCCCAGGCCCGCGCGATGGTCGAAGAGGGACTGTTGCGGCGTCAACAGATCGACTGCCCGAACTGCGACCAGGCCGGCGAGGCTCAGCT
>CAZLDQ010000009.1:12001-53861 GCA_964558295.1 uncultured Planctomycetaceae bacterium
CAACGGCGGGCGGATATCCAGCCTTTCACCAGCCGGCGGCGGGACGTGGGGGACGAAATCACTCTATTCGTCGACCGGTGCATCCTGTGCAGTCGCTGCGTGCGTTTTACGCGGGAGATTACCGGCAGCAGCGAGTTGATGGTCGTCAATCGGGGGACGAGTGAGGAAATCGAGGTGATGCCCGGTTACCCGTTGGACAACAAGCTCTCGGGCAACGTCGTGGATCTCTGCCCGGTCGGCGCCTTGTGCGATAAGGACTTCCTCTACAAGCAGCGGGTATGGTACATGAAACGCCATGCGGGGGTTTGTACCGGTTGTGCGACCGGCTGCTCACTCTGGGTGGAAGAGAACCAGGACCACGTCTATCGCATCAAGCCCCGCGAGAATCCGCATGTCAATCAGTGGTGGATCTGCAACGATGGACGCTACGATTACCCGCACGTTCACAATCCGCGACGGCTTACCGGCGTTCGGCGCCGTGC
The DNA here is from genome assembly GCA_964558295.1 of uncultured Planctomycetaceae bacterium. Lineage (GTDB taxonomy): Bacteria > Planctomycetota > Planctomycetia > Pirellulales > Thermoguttaceae > JBDKTH01. The sequence goes on from CAZLDQ010000009.1 coordinate 12,484, forward strand.
AGGCGGCGTGGTGAGCGAGTTGGATTGGAGCCAAGCGGCCGGCGAGTTGCGTGAAAAGCTTCGCGAGGCGGGGCGACTGGCCGCGGTGTTTTCACCCTTCCTGACGGTGGAAGAAGCTTACATGCTGGCCAGATTCATCCGGCAACTCGATCCTGAGTCGCAATTGATCTTGGGGCCTGTACCGGTTGTCGGTGTGGACGAGCGGTTTCCCAATGGATTCGTGATCTCGGCGGAAAAGTGTCCCAACCGCCGCGGCGTGGAGCGGATTCTGTCGCATTTCACCGGCCGACTGACCACGCTGGCCGATTGGCTCCCCTCGCTGGCAGCTGGGACGATCCGAGGCGTTTGGGTGGCGGGTGGCTACAAGACGGGCGAGTGGATCGACGAGGCGACGGCCTCAGCCTTTGACCGCTTGGACGTGTTGGTCGTGCAGGATCTGTTCCCCTCACCGCTTTCGCGCCGGGCCACTTATGAATTGGCGGCGACCGCCTATCCGGAGCGCGAGGGCTCCTATGTAAATCGACATGACCGGCTTCAATCGGTCCGCTGGGCCATTCGCCCACCCCGCGGCGTCCGTTCCGAAGCGAGTCTCCTCTGGGAACTATTGGGCAAGTCCGGCCTTTACAATGCGCGGGAGATCCTGAGCGACGTGGCCGCCGAAATCATCTACTTCAACGCCGCCGCCGTTGCGATTCCCGACGTCGGCCTTGATCTGAAAGTGAATTGGTTGACGGAGGCGTCAAGTGACGATGTGCGGGGGTGAGCGGGGAGTGCACGATACGCAGTTCATAGTAAATCGCAACCAATCGTTTGCCTCTTCGCAGCATCCACCATCCATCATTCATCATTCATCATTTGTCATTCCCCACTCCCCATGCTCCCCCTCATCCTTGAAACTCTGATCAAAAGCGGCGTGCTCGTTGGCGGGCTGATGACGGCAGCAGCGTATCTGGTGCTGCTGGAACGTTGGGTCGCGGCATGGATTCAGGATCGGCGGGGGCCAAACCGGGTGGGGATTCCACTGACCAAGATTCGCCTGTTCGGGCTGGGACAACCTCTGGCCGATGGGGTGAAGTTCGTCTTCAAGGAGGAATTCACGCCGTCGCATGTCGACCGGTTTCTCTATTTTGCCGGACCGGCAGTGATGTTCGTCTCGGCCCTGGCCGTGTTCGCCGTGATTCCATTTGGCACGGTCGTACTGCCGAATCTGGGGATCGAGTGGCTTCCGAAGCAGATCGATCTGGTCGTGGCCCCAGGAGTTGATGTGGGAATGCTCTTCATCTTCGCGGTCAGTAGCATTGCCGTGTATGGCGTTGTACTGGGGAGTTGGGCGAGCAACAATAAGTACGGTTTTTTCGGCGGGCTGCGCAGCAGTGCGCAGTTGATCTCCTACGAGATTCCCATGGGTTTGGGGCTTCTCGGCGTCGTGCTGATGGCGGGCTCGCTACAGTTGAGCGAGATTATCCTCCGTCAGGCGCAATCGGGTATTTGGAACATCTGGGCCCAACCGCTGGGCTTCCTGGTCTTCGTCGTGGCGGCCTATGCCGAGGCGGCCCGGTTGCCCTTCGATCTGCCTGAGGCCGAACAGGAGTTGGTTGGCGGCTATCATACCGAGTATTCGGGCATCAAGCTGATGATGTACCTTGTGGCCGAATACATGCACATGATCGTGGCCTCGGTGTTGATTGTGATCTTGTTTTTCGGCGGTTGGCATTTCTGGGGGCTTACCGGCAGTGCAGAGGCCGTCGCCTGGCCGGTGGCCCTCCTTCGCGTTGTGATTTTCTTGTTGAAAGTGCTGGCCGTCATTCTGGTCTTCATGATTACCCGATGGAGCTGGCCCCGTTTTCGTTTCGACCAGTTGATGGACATTGCCTGGAAGGTGCTGCTGCCGCTGGGCATGGTCAACGTGGTGGCAGTGGCCTTCTGGGTGGAATATGGCAAGGGGTTGGCCGAGGCCACCGGGTTGGCCGAAGGCCTAGTGATGGGTTTGGTCGGTTGGAGCACGCTGGCGGTTGCCTGGGTGGCGGTGACAATCCTTGTGCCGGCCTCCAGCGACAACCGGCCACGGTTCAGGCCGACAAACCACAAAACCGAGGAGACTCCACTCGGATGAACGCCGACAATAAAGAGATCCGCTGGGTTGAAGAGCCGAAGCTGGGTTGGACAGGAAAGACCTACCTACCGCTGTTTGTCGAAGGCGTGATCACGACGGTCAAGCATCTTTTCGGGCCGAAGTTGACAGTCCAGTCGCCCGAGGAGCGGCACGAGATTCCAGATCCACTGATCTACCGGGGGGTGCATCGGCTCAATCGGGATGAGCAGGGGCGGGTGAAATGCGTGGCCTGCTTCCTCTGTGCCACCGCCTGCCCTGCCCATTGCATTGACATTGTCGCCGCGGAGAGCCCCTGGCCCGATCGCCAAAAGTATCCCCAAAGCTTCACGATCGACGAATTGCGGTGTATCTTCTGTGGCATGTGTGAAGAAGCCTGCCCGGTCGACGCGATTGAGTTGACCAGTCTTTATGACCTTTCCGGGAAGAGTCGCGAAGAGATGATCTTCGACAAGGAGAAGCTGTTGAGCGTTTACGATCAGACCAAGGATCGGGAGCCGACGCGCACGGCTCGGTTGGCCCAGGAGGAGAATCGGTCGTGAACAGCGCGCAGGTCGTCTTCATTCTGGCGGCATTGTGTCTGGCCGTCGGCCTCTGGCTGATGTTGCCGCGAGGGTTAGCGCGGGGATGGATGGTGGGCACGGCCTTTGCCACCGTCGGGCTGGGACTCTTGGTGTCGCAGACGTCTGGGCTGGGAGACTGGTTGGCCGACAGTCTGTTCTATGTACTGGCGGGAATTACCGTCGGCTCGGCCGTGGCCACGATCACGCTGCGCAGCCCGGCTTATGCAGCGGTCTGGTTCGGCATGACGTTGCTGGGAACGGGCGGGCTCTTTCTGTTCCAGGGGGCCCAGTTTTTGGCCGTAGCGACAATCATCGTCTATGCCGGGGCGATCCTCGTGACGTTCCTCTTCGTGCTCATGTTGGCCCAGCCCCAAGGCCGGACGCCCTATGACCGGATGAGTTGGGAAGCCCTGCTTTCGGCCACAGCTGGATCGCTTCTGGTGGGTGTTTTGGCGATGATGGTTACCAGTGCGCTGGCCGATCGGCGTGCCTTGACCGCCGCCGTGCCGGTGACGGCCGCCGAGCGGCAAGCGGGTGTTCTTGCCGAGGCGCATGTGGCTCAACTGGGCAACGCTCTGTTTGGGCCGCACCTGCTCGCGGTCGAGGTGGGCGGAACGCTTCTCCTGGCCGCCCTGGTCGGAGCGGCGGTCATCGTGGCACGAGGGAAGCAGCCCCCAACAGACCCCGTCGACGACGCTCCAAACGCCCGAGACGGCGGGAGGAAGAATCATGATTGATCCAGAAATCTCGCTGCTTCACAATTATCTGATCATTGGTACGCTGTTGTTCGGCCTCGGCCTGATCGGTTTCTTGAGCCGGCGCAACATGATCGTAATGTTCCTTTGCGTGGAGATGATGCTTCAGGGTGTGTCGGTAAGCCTGGTGGCTTGGGGACGTTTTCATAACGATCTCGGCGGGCAGATGCTTGTAGTGTTTATCATCACGGTGGCTGCCTGCGAAGCGGCCATCGCCCTGGCGCTGATCTTGATGCTTTACTACCGGCGGGAGAGTCTCGACATTGCCCTCTGGAGCGATTTGCGCGAAGCCGACCAGCCGCCGTTTGTCGATCACGAGTTGCCCGAGCAGCCGACGGAAGCGAAGCCGGCTTGGCCCACCTTGACGCCGGCCGGCCGGTCGCCGGAGCTTTCTCAGGAGGATACCGAGTACCGCCCCCATGTTTGATCTTCGCATGCTCTTGGTCCTGGTGCCCAGCCTGCCGCTTCTGGCGGCGGTGGTGACGGCCGTCTTTGGCCCCCGTCTGCTCGGCCCCCGCAGCCATTGGCCGACGGTGGTGGCGATTGGACTTGCCCTTTTGGCCAGCCTGACGCTGGTTTGGCAGGTACAGACCGAGGTCCAACACGCCAGCAACACAGCGGCGGTCGGCGTTGAGCGGGTGGTCACGCTCTGGCAATGGGCCACGGTCGAGAAGGCCGGCCCTCTGGCCACGGGAGAGGGAGCCGAGGACTTCCGCATCACCGTCGCCCTCCGCGCCGATCCGCTCACAGCGATCATGCTCGCGATGGTCACCTTTGTTTCCCTGGTGATTGCCGTCTATTCGATCGGCTACATGCACGACGATCCGGGGTACTGGCGGTTCTTCAGTTACATCGCGCTGTTTGTCTTTTCGATGACGATGCTCGTCGCGTCGAGCAACTTCCTGCAGTTGTATGTTTTCTGGGAAGCAGTGGGGTTGTGCAGTTACTTGTTGATTGGCTTCTGGTTCGAGAAGCCGGCGGCGGCCGCCGCCGGTAAGAAGGCGTTTTTGGTCAACCGCGTGGGCGACTTTGGCTTCGCCTTGGGGATCTTCTTGATCTGGATTACCTACGGCACGCTTGATTTTCACGACGTGCTCGTGGATGGACGACTGCAAACGGTCGGCGTGCTCGGGCAAACCCGGCTGGCTCATCCGGAGTTGTTCGTAGGCGGAACGGTCGCCACGGCGATTTGCCTGCTGCTGATGCTTGGGGCGTGCGGCAAGAGCGCCCAGTTGCCGTTGCACGTCTGGCTCCCGGACGCGATGGAAGGCCCCACGCCGGTGAGTGCTTTGATTCATGCTGCTACGATGGTTACGGCCGGCGTGTATATGGTTACTCGGTGCATGCCGCTGTTTTTGGCCTCCCTGGGGGCCCAGCAGGTCGTGGCAGTCATCGGCGGAGCGACGGCCCTGATGGCCGCGATCATCGCTGTGACGCAAACCGATCTCAAACGCATCCTGGCCTACTCCACGATCAGCCAGCTTGGCTACATGTTTCTCGGCCTGGGGACGGCGACGTTGCTGGGGGTCACGGCCGGGATGTTCCACCTGTTTACTCATGCGTTTTTCAAGGCCCTCCTGTTCCTGGGAGCGGGGAGCGTGATGCACGCGATGGGCAACGTGATCGACATTCGCCGGTTTGGCGGCTTGCGGCACATGATGCCGGTGACCTATTGGACGTTTCTCGTTGGCGCACTGGCCTTGGCGGGGATTTTTCCGTTTGCCGGGTTTTGGAGCAAGGACCTGATTCTGGCGGCGGTCAGCCAGCGCGCGGCGGACGGGCCGGCTCATACGTTATATTATGGTCTCTTCCTGGCGGCGGTCTTGACTGCGGGATTAACGGCCTTTTACACCTTCCGGGCGTTCTTTCTCACCTTTTACGGACCGGAGCGGATACCGCACGAAGCCCACGGCCATGCCCACGAGTCGCCGCCGGTGATGACCTGGCCGCTGACGATCCTGGCGGCTTGCGCCCTGGTGGTGGGGGCCTATTTCGAGTGGACGCACGGTTTTGCCCATTTCCTGGCGCAGACGCCTTCGGTGGCCTATGTGGAGCGGATGCCCTCGCTTGCCGCGATCGCCAGCGAGAGCCATTTGACGATTGCGATCGGAAGCACTGTCGTAGCGCTAAGCGGTCTTGGCTTGGCAGGATTTCTCTATCTGGGGTCGAAGGGGCTCGTGGACCGGCTGACCCGACTGATGGATCTTGTCGGCCTTTATCGCCTCTCGACGGGAAAGTTCTTTTTCGACGCGATTTACGGCGTCCTCGTCATTTGGCCGCTCGAAGGGTTGGCCCTGTTGAGCTATTGGGTTGATCGTTGGTTGATCGATGGGCTGGTGAATGGCATTGGACGAGCGCCGAACGTGGTGGGCGAGGTTCTGCGTCCGTTGCAGGGGGGATTGGTGCCGTTTTACGCCTTGGGAATGGCCCTCGGCGTGTTAATCTTGATTGGGGTGATGCTTCTGTGAATATGATGGGAATCCTCTTGGTGGCGACGCTCGTGGTGCCCGTGTTGGGGGCGATCCTCAACGACGGCCACGACCGGCGCATGCGCTGGGTGGCGCTGGGCACGACGCTCATCACGCTCGTCCTGGCCGCGGTTCTGATCTACCGCTTCCCCGGCGGGGCCGAGGACTTTGCCGTCTTCGATGTCTCCTGGCTCGATGGGATCGGCTCGCCCGCCGCGGTGCGTTTCAGTATCGGGCTCGACGGCTTGAGCCTTTGGCTTTTCGGGCTGACGGCGTTGTTGATGGTTACTGCCGTGTTGGTCAGTTGGGAGGCGATCGTCGAGCGGGCGGCCACGTATTACAGCCTGCTGTTGTTGCTGGAAAGCGGCATGCTCGGCGTCTTCGTTGCCCGAGATGTGATCCTCTTCTACATCTTCTTCGAATTCACGCTAATTCCGCTCTTCTTTCTCATCGGTATCTGGGGAAGCGACCAGCGGCGTTACGCGGCGATGAAGTTCTTCCTGTTCACGTTTGCCGGCAGTGTGTTGACCTTCCTCGGGCTGTTGGCGATTGTGTTATGGAACTATTACCAGAACGGCATTCTGACCTTCTCGATCCCCGAACTGACCCGCAACCTCGGCTTCCAGCCGATCGACACGAATCTGCAGGTGTTGATCTTTTTGCTGTTGTTTGCGGGGTTTGCCATTAAGGTTCCCCTGTTTCCGCTGCACACCTGGCTGCCGCTGGCTCACGTCGAGGCTCCCACGGCCGGCAGCGTGCTATTGGCTGGGGTGCTATTGAAAGTGGGCTCTTACGGTTTCGTGCGGTTTGCCCTGCCGATGCTCCCCGAAGCGGTGGCTGCGCTAATGCCTTGGCTACTTTGGCTATGTGTGATCGGGATTCTCTACGGTGCCCTGGTTGCGTTGGTCCAGGAGGATATTAAGCGGTTAATCGCCTATTCGAGCGTCAGCCATCTGGGGTTCGCCATGCTGGGCGTGTTCGCTTTGAATCGTCTGGGGATGCAAGGCGGTGTGTTGCAGATGATCAACCATGGGCTGTCGACGGGCGGGCTGTTCGCGTTGGTCGGAATGCTCTACGAACGCTACCACACCCGAAAGATCAGCGACTACGGCGGCATGGCCCGGCGACTGCCGGTGCTGGCTTTTTTCATGCTGCTCTTCACGTTGGCGAGCATTGGACTCCCCGGGCTCAACGGTTTTGCCGGCGAGTTTCTCCTGCTTCTGGGAATGTTCCAACGTGGCTGGTCGGAAGCGCCGGTGATGTGGCAGTCGCAATTGAGAGTGATTGCAGTGCTAGCGACCCTGGGGGTGGTCCTGGGTTCCTGGTACATGCTTTGGCTCGTGCAGCGTGTTTTCTTCGGCCCGCTCCGCGAACCGGCCTCCGAGGCGTCGCGGCATGCCCACGAAGCGGCCTTGATCCGCGATCTTTCGATGCGCGAAGTGCTCGCGCTTGCTCTGCTGGCCGTGTTTGTCGTCTGGATTGGCTTGTGGCCCGAATTCTTCCTGAACCGTATGGCCCCCACGTTGAACGAAATCACCGCGCGGACCCTGCCGTCTGTAGAGCGGCGTCTTGCCGGAAAGGAAGACGCGGACGAGGGGAAGACTCTCCGTGTTTCGTCCACCCCACTCTCCAATTACCCCATTCCATTTCCCGCTCCCTGAGAGGAAGGCCCGTGTCCCTGGAAACTGTCGCCCTGCTTGTTCCCGAGATCGTGCTGGTCGCCGTGGCGGTGGTGATCTATCTGGCCGGCGCGTTCCTCCCGGCGCGCAACCTCTGGGCGTGGCTGGCCCTGGGGGGAATCGCTGCGGCGATTGTGGCCATGGTGCTCAGCCCCACGACGCCCGGAGCTAGCGGGCCGTTGGAGATTGACGGGTTGGCCGAGTATGTGCGATGGTTGGCCTTGGGCGTGGGGGCCCTGTTTGTCCTCTTAGCCGCTCGGGCCCTGGACGGTTCTGGCACGTCGGAGTATCTCGGCTCGCTGCTCTTGGTGGTGGCCGGGATGATGCTCGTGGCCGGGGCAAGGGAACTGGTCCTTTTGTTCGTCGGCTTGGAACTGGTTTCCATTCCCACCTACATCTTGCTCTATCTGGGCCGCCGGGACATGGCCTCGCAGGAGGCTACGGTCAAGTATTTCTTTTTGAGCATTTTTGCATCGGGTATCTTTCTCTACGGGGTGAGCTTTCTTTACGGGGCCACAGGGTCGACCGATCTGCGGGTCATCCATGAGCGACTGGCCGGCGTGGGGACGACGCCGGAAGGGGTTCGTTCGCTGGTACTCGTTGCCCTGGTGATGATCTATGCCGGGTTGGGGTTCCGCATCGCGGCCGTGCCGTTTCACTTTTACGCCCCAGATGTTTATCAGGGCACGACGCACGAGAACGCCGGGCTGTTGTCCGTGGTGCCGAAGATCGCCGGGATGACGGCGCTGGCCCGAATCGTGGCCTTGGGACTTGCGCCGGTCGAGTCGTTCTCTTGGCGCATCGCACTGATCTTGGCAGTGTTGACGATGACCGTGGGCAACGTGATGGCCCTCTGGCAAGAGAACCTACGGCGTCTGTTGGCCTATTCGTCGATCGCCCATGCCGGCTACATGCTCACTGGGCTGGCCGCCTTCCTAGCCACGGTCCCTGGCGCGGCCGGTTCGTGGGATGGCCTCGGGGCGCTGCTGCTCTATCTGTTGGTTTACGCGTTGGCCACCATCGGCGCGTTTGCTGCGCTGGCTTGTCTGGCTCGCGGGGACAAGCAGATCGAGGCGGTCGACGAACTGGCCGGCTTGGGGTGGACCGGCGGCTGGTGGCGGCCGCTCTTGGCTGGTCTGATCGCCGTCTTCATGCTCAGCTTGACCGGCATTCCGCCGTTGGCCGGATTCTGGGGAAAGCTAAGCGTGTTTGCCAGTGCCCTGAGCGTGGGCGGTTCCAACCAAACGCTGCGCACCTGGTTCATCACGCTGGCTGTAATCGGCGTTTTGAACGCGGCCGTTTCCGCCGGCTACTATTTGCGGATCATTGGGGTGATGTTCTTCCGGTTGCCGTTGGCCACCCCCCGAATCCGCACCGAGACGGTCGGGCCGTTTCTGACCGCCCTATTCTGCGGAATCCTCACGCTCTTGATTGGACTGGTTCCGAAGTTCTGGATCGAAGACGCCAACAACGCCAGTCCCGGCCGTTATTGGGCGACAACGAACCGTGAGCAGCCGACGTTGCTAGCTCCGTCGCTTGCGTCCGATCGTCCAGCTCTGGCCAAACCGGGCCCTGCCGAGGCGCACATGTATTTATCAGGGGAAGCGGCGACCCGCTAGAAGGGTGTCTTTCAGGCAATCCGCTCTCTCTGGCTGCCCTATCCCTGGGAAGCGGACTGCCCGAAGAGCATTTCTCTCGTTATATTATTTGCACGTCGAGTGACCTGCACCTATCACGCCCCGACGATTTCGTTAGGACAATCCAAGCACCTCTTGGCACTGGGCGAAGTCTCATGCCCCCAGGGCGTACTAAATCGGTCGAACTGGTCAAGCTGCTTCATGCAACCACTCAGCCTCTGTACCTGCTCAATGAGAAACGGACGATTGTCTTCTGCAACCAGACGCTGCTCGACTGGCTCGGTTGTACGGCCGACGCCCTTCTGGGCACCCGTTGCGCGTACCATTCAGATCCCGAGGCAGCCGGGGCTGAGGCCGTGGCGGCCAGTCTCTGTCCACCGCCCGAGGCCCTGGCCGGCCGGGAAACAACGGGGGTAATTGTCTGCACCGGGCCACAGGGAACGGACCAACGCCGTCGCGCTCGCTTCATCCCCCTGCCTGGAATTGATGGGGAGATTGCTGGTATCCTGGCTCTCGTCGACGGTAGAGACCTTGCCGAGGTGGAGCTCCCGTGGCCTGCGGCCGGGCAGTCGGAGGCCCAGTGGTTGCACGAGCGATTGCGGGCACACCATCGCGCGATGGCTGCCCGTCTTCGGGCCGATCGATTGGTGGGTGAGAGCGTGGTCATGCGGCGTGTGCGTGCGCTGGCCGCCGTGGCCTCGCAGACCCGCGCCAGTGTGCTTCTGGTCGGTCCGCCGGGAAGTGGCCGGCAGCGCGTGGCTGCGGCAATCCATCATGGCAGCGGGACTGCCTCGGTCGGTTCGCTGGTGCCCTTGGCATGTTCAGTACTGAATGCCGATCTGATTCACTCCACGATCAAAGCCTTGGCCTTCAAAAAAGGGTGGGACGAAAATCACACGCAGAACACGCTACTTTTGAACGACGTTGACTGCCTGCCGATCGAGGTACATGCCTCACTGGTTGAACTGTTTTCTGGCAAGTCGTGGCCGATGCGGCTGCTTGCCACCGCGAGGCAACCGTTGGACGATTTGGTTGCGCAGGGGAAGTTCCGCCACGATTTGGCCGGTCTCTTGAGCACCCTCGTGATTCAACTGCCACCGCTTGCCGCGCATCGGGAGGATATTCCCCTGTTGGCACAGATGTTTCTCGAACAGTGCAACGCCCGGGGGAAGAAGCAATTGGCCGGGTTTGCCCCTGAGACTCTCGATCGCTTGTGCGCGTATCCGTGGCCGGGTAACGTGGATGAACTGGCGCAGATGGTGGCCGAGGCCTACGCTCACGCGGAAGGGAGCGAAGTCGGGCCGAATGATCTACCTGAGCGTGTCCACCTAGCGGCCGTCGCCGAGGCCCATCCTCGCCGGGTTGAAGAGAAGATTGTGCTTGACGAGTTCCTGGGCCAGATCGAACGGGAGTTGATCGGTCGTGCCCTGGCTCGCGCAAAGGGAAACAAGACTAAGGCCGCCCGGCTGCTGGGGATGAGCCGTCCCCGGCTCTATCGCCGAATGGTCCAGTTGGGCATGGCCGAGTAGTGCATGCTCCGATCGTTCCAGGGACGATCCGCGTGAATGGGAACCCCGAATTTTCACACGCTTGCCTCGCCCCGTGGGGGAGTCTACCATGATGGAAGAAGCTCGTTGGACCGCCCGTTCCCTGCCACTCCCCGAGGCGGGTGGCGAGGCACGCTTGTTGGTCTGTGAGGCGACCGGGGGATGGGCAATCGCCTTGCGACGGGAACTTGTCGGCCTCAGACTTCGTGTGCACGAGACACGCAGCGTGGTGGAGGCTTGGGCCGAGTTAGCTCGCGCCCCAGCCAGCTTCCTTGTGGTCGAGTTGAGCCGCGCGAGTGTCGAGCCGTTCTTGGAACGCTTAGCTTGGTTGGAGCAGGATTATCCTTTGGCACGCGTGGCGGTCGTGGCCGAGCGTGCGTTGGAGGATTGTGAGTGGTTGGTGCGTGCGGCCGGCGTCGTGCATTTTACGACGTCACCTCGCCAGTTGACCGGTCTGGCCCAGACGGTCTGCCGCCATCTCCAGACGGTTCCTCGATCTCCGCGGAATCTGGCCGACGAAATCTGGGCCAGCCTGCCCTGGGCCAAGGGGCAGCCAAAGAACGACTTCTGTGATTGACCGGCAAGCAGAAGCAAGTCACCAATCAAACACGAGCCGTGTGCGGCTCGATAACCTTGAGAAGGTATGAGAGGAGAGTGGTCGGATGGCGAATGGCCCCTTGACCAAAGAAGCCGTAGAGCAGGTGGTTGGCGAGTTCAAAGACCCGGAGACGGGTCGGCGCATTGCAGCGCTCGGGCAGGTTCGCAGCCTCGAGTTGCAGGACAACCGGGTAACGATCACCGTCGGGTTGACCAGCTATGCGGCGCCGTTGTGGAACGAGACCCAAACCGAGTTGATGGACCACGTCCAGCGCCGGCTGCCGCAATTGACCCACGTGCAAGTCAATGTGGTCGAACACGATCGGCCTGCGGAGAAGATCGGTGAGATCGGACTGGCTGCCAAGAGCGTGATTGCCGTAGGATCGGGCAAGGGAGGCGTCGGTAAGAGCACAATCGCCGCCAGCCTAGCCTATGGGCTTTCCCGGGCCGGCAGCAAAGTGGGTCTCATGGACGCCGACGTCTATGGGCCAAGCATTCCCCATCTGCTCGGCTCCAACCAGCGACCGCAGATCCTCAATAACCGGATCCAGCCGATCGTCGTCGACGGCCTGACCGTGATGTCGATGGGCTTTTTGGTCCCGCCGGACGAAGCCGTTGTGTGGCGTGGACCGATGCTCCATGGGGCGATTACCCAGTTCTTGCGTGACACCGACTGGGGCAACCTCGACTACCTGATCATCGACATGCCGCCGGGTACGGGGGATATTGCCCTGTCGCTTTCGCAACTCCTCCCGCTGACCGGGGCCGTAGTCGTCTGCACGCCCCAGGACGTCGCTCTCTTGGATGCCACGAAAGCGATTACCATGTTCCGCAAAGTGAATATCGAGGTGCTCGGGATGGTGGAGAACATGAGTCACTTCCTTTGCACTCGTTGCGGCGCGAGGCACGACATCTTCGGTTCGGGCGGTGCCCGTAAGCGGGCCGCCGAGTTGGAAGTGCCCTTCCTGGGCGAAGTGCCACTCAACCTGCAAATGCGAGTCTTCGGCGACGAAGGGAAGGTCGGCGCCAGCTACGAGGACCCGGTCGTCGCCCCCTATCTGAACGCCCTTTGCCTGAACCTCGTTCGCGGTTTGGTCCAAAAGCACCGTCAGCAACCGAACATGCCGACACTGTCGGTCCTGGGCTAGGGCAGGACATGTGTTGCGAACCCCAACATTGCCAGGAGGCCGGACTGTTTCGCACAAGGCACTGCAGTTCCCGGGTGCGTCTTCTTGGGCTTTCCAATTCTTCCGACAGAACTGCTCAAGCCGGGGGGGTAATTGGGGCGGAGGCGGTACAATTGGAATAATCTGCAGGGTCCTGCACAAGTTGCCTCGTCAGCGTCGATTTCACGTTTGGCAGCCGCCTTGCCGGCAGGAAAGGAGCGTCCATGAGTTTCGACTATCGGGGGTATCGCGATCACCAGATACGTCCCCAGGATTTGCCTTGGGACCGGATCTTGCTTGCCGCGCCTTTGGTGATCCTGGGGATCTTCGCCCTCTATCTGACGATGACCAGTTGGTATACCGTCCAGCCGCACGAGAAAGCGGTCGTGTTGCGCTTCGGCACGTACAACCGGACTGTTGAGCCGGGTTTGCACTTCTCGATTCCGTTGGCCGAACAGGTATGGAAGGTGAGTGTTGAAGAGCACAGCCTTCGACTGCCGTTCGGCACGGGGCCGGAGCGCCCGGCGCCGTTTGGCGACCGGTCGAGTCGCACGTCGAACTGCGACGAAGAAGCGACGCTGATGCTTACTGGTGACCTGAATGCGGCCACCGTCGAATGGACAGTCCAGTGGCAGGTCGTCGAGCCGGATGCCTTTTTGTTCCGCTTCTATCGGGAAGGGGAACCCAACTATGCGCAGCAGATCATCACCACCGTCGCGCAGACGGTGATGAACCGCCTGGTCGGGGATTACTCGATCGATGAAATCCTCACCGAGAAACGGGGCGAAATTGCCGAAGAGGCCCGCGCGTCGACCCAGGCAATTCTTGACCAGTACAAGTGTGGCGTGGTAATTCGCGACTTGCAGATGCAACGTGTCGGGCCGCCGGAAAAGGTGCGTCCGGCGTTCGAACAGGTCAATGCGTCGATCCAGCGCCGCGACCAGTTGGAGAACGAGGCCAACAAGAAACGGAACGAGCTTTTGCCCAAGGCCTACGCGGAAAAGGATAAGGCGATTCGCGAAGCCGAAGGGTATGCTGATCGGCGTCGAGCGGAGACGACCGGCGAGATCCAGGCCCTCTTGGCCCGGTATAAGGCCTATCAGAAGGCGCCCGAGCTGACCCGGCAGCGGCTCTATCTGGAGACTATGCAAGAGGTCATGGACACGGTCGGTTCAAAACTGATCGTCGACAGCAATCTCCAGGAGCATGCACTGCCGCTCCTCCCCTTGGAAGCGGGCATGAAGCAGGAACAAGGAGCCAAGCCATGACGAATCGCCAACGCCTTCTGCTCGGACTCCTGACTGTCCTCTTGGTGGCGGCTTATCCGCTCGGCCGGGCCGTGTTGTTCGTGGTCAACGAACGGGAACTGGCCGTGGTGCTCCGCTTTGGCGAGCCGGTTGCCGCCTACGACAAGCCTGGTCTGTACGTCAAGACCCCGTTTATCGATGTAGTCCACCGGTTGCCCAAGAGCTACCAGTTCTGGAGTGCGGCAGGCGGAGAAATCTTAACCGACCTGCCGACCGCTGACGGCAAAAAAGTCGAAGTCACCCCTTGGGCGGTTTGGCGGATCACCGATCCGATTCGCTTTGTGCAGCGGTTGCGTTCGATGGAAAACGCCGAGACCCGGGTGCAGACGTTTGTTCGCGGCGAGATGCGAGATGTGATCACGACCAACACGCTGGCCGAGGTGGTACGTAGCAGCGATCGCAAACTGACCTACACGTTTCAAGTGGAACCGTCCGTAATGGAACGCACGACTTCCGAAGGGAAACGCGCCACGACGCCCTCGCCGGGAACGTCGCAAGTGCCTTCGGAAAAGCCACTTATGGCGCAACCCGGGACGGTAGAGAAGATCCGTGTTGGGCGAGAAAAGATCGTTGCACAGATTAAAAGTGTCGTCCAACAGCGGCTGGCGCGAACCGACGAAGGGGACCGCGGCGGCCGAGGGATCGAGGTCGTCGATGTGGGAATCGCCCGAATCGATTTCGTGCCCGTGGTCCAGCAAGCCGCCTTCGACCGGTTGATTGCGTTCATGGAGTCAATTGCCGCCCTGCATACCAATGAAGGAGAACGCCGGAAGCAGGAAATCATCAACCGTACGGAAGCCGAAGTGCAAAAGATCCTTGGTGAAGGCCAACAGGAGGCCAACCGGATTCGCGGCGAAGTGGAAGCCGAGATCATCGACGCCTATGCCAAGGCGATCACGGAGGCAGGAGAGTTTTACAATTTTGTTCGTACTCTGGAAGTCTACCAAAAGGCGCTCAAGAGCAACACGCGGCTGATCCTCACGACGGATAGTCCGCTCTTGGGACTCTTGAAAGAGGGTGTTCGTTCCACCGCCGCGGCCTCCTCGGATGCGGCGCACGGCGCGAAACCCTAGTCTCCTGAGGAGCGAGCAGAGCTGAACGCCGCGACTGGAAAACCGCGTGAGAGAACGGTCCGCAGTCGCGGCGAGGAATTCGCGTCACAACTTCTTGCCGTCAAAAAACTTAGAGCCGTCGAATCCCAGGGGGGCTGACGGCTCTTTCTCGTCGTTGTGCGGCGAAGTCGCCGCCGTGCTCATGGCACGGCTGAAGGAAAGAAATAAGAGGAGACCTCTTACTTCTTGGCGGTCTTCTTCTTGGCGGCCTTCTTCGCCGGCTTCTTCGCGGCCTTCTTCGCGGGCTTCTTGGCGACTTTCTTCGCAGCTTTCTTCTTGGGCACTGTTGCGCCTCCGTCCTAGGGTTCGCGGTGAGATCCACCCCGGTTCTTCAGACAACTGAAGGCCACCGCGGATCTCACCCTTTAACAAAAGAACTAATTACCGTCCTAGTAAACTCGTCCGGCTGAATTCCTCATCCATGCCATCGGAGTGTTCAGGTTGCCTGATAGCAGAACCCGATTGCAACTATTTGTAATGGCTTTTGCGAAAATTTCAAGAGACATATTCGACATTTGGAACGATTTTCAAAAAGAATTTTTCTCTTCTTCGTCATTCCATGTCGTTTGTTGCTTGATGCACGCGCGCTTCATGCGCCTTAGAACGGTCCTCGCCCTCCATACGATTGCAGAACCGTGTAACTTGAGTAGGCGAGATATGCGAACAGTAGTGCAACGTAGTATTCCCGCCACTGCGTTACCGCAATCACGGCGATGCCCACCGCAGTTGCGATCGAAACAACCAGTGACAGACGAATGCCGTCGCGTGGATACGCCTTGAGGAAGACTTCGCGGGCAATTTGCCCGCCATCGAGTGGATATACGGGCAATAAATTGATCAATCCCCAAAGGACACTTACCACCAAGAGATTATTGACGAAGTGGGTGGTGACAAGCGAACCGACACCTAACGTGAATGGTTGAGGAATGTACTGCATGATCCACCAGACCTCCACCTCGTGACCGGTGACGCTTAACAACAAGGCCACCAGTGCAGCCAGAAGGAAGCCAGCGCCTGGTCCAGCGGCCGTGATGACCACTTGTCCTAGCGCGCTGTAGCCGGCGGAACGATACCAACCAGTGGAACCAAACGACGTCAATCCCCCGAAGCCGTGCAAGGTGATCGAGGGTTGGAATCCGTAGGCCCGCATGGCCAAGGCATGTCCCAACTCGTGAATCAGAATCGCCACGAAGACGGCGGCCACCCAGGCGAGAAGAAAGGCCAGATTTGAATTGCGAATCCCCAGAACAATCGCCACGCCCCAAAACAGGGGATGAATTCGCACAGGAATTCCTAGCAGGGAAAAATGAATGTCGTACTCAGATCGTGGTGGTTCTCCCCAGAACACGGGCCGGCTCCTTTTGGCGTTGAAGTCGTTGTGCAGAAAGCGGTTAGGAGAATTGTAGCACTCCCCTTGGTGTCCGGCGAGGGAGGGCGGCGTTTGCCCGAAGCCGGTCTAAGGACGCGGCGTCGGACGCTCCTGACATGTCACAAAAAAAACGCTCCACCCACCCAAGCGTGCCTTAAAGCACGTTGGCGGATGCCTCCGCCGACAGAACCCGCGAGATCCTTCGGGACGTTGCGGACCTTTCGGGTCACTGAAGGGGACGTACCGGAAGGTCCGTTGCAGAAGCTTGAAAATGCGGACGCGCGACCGGCGCGGGGTCGGTCGTCAATGTCTCGAGAAGATACTCCGCCGCACGACGTGAGGCGCCGCCATGAGCGACCATTGTTTTCAGCTCGGCCAGCGCGGCGGTCCGCTTCGCACAAACCTCCCTGTCGGTCAACCACTGGATGATGTGCGCGGCAATTTGGGAAGACTTATCCTCGCAGGTCAGGTACTCGGGAAACAAGACGCGGTCGGCATCCGGTTGATTCGGATCGTAGGGGGTAAGGTCTTCACAGAAGGGATCATCGGCGGCCAGAAGGTTGACCAGCGTAATGTATTTCACTTTACGGAAGAATTTTTGGACGAAATAGGCTACCCGGCTGATGCGGTAGAGAATCACGGTCGGTTTGGTCTGATAGAGAAGCTCCAAGGAGACCGAACCGGACACGGCCATGCAACACTCGGCCAGATGAATCAATTCCGGCGTCTTGCCGACATGCACTTCCACCGGCAATCCGCTGGCCGCCACCGCTTCGCGTGCCATTTCGGCTTGATGGGGCTTGAACGAAGCAATGGCAAACCGCACGTTGGGTACTGCCGCATGGATCAAGGCCGCCGCGCGGAGAAACTCTTGAAGGTTTTGTTGCACCTCTTGCGTGCGCGAGCCGGGCAGAATGGTCACCAAGGGACCGTCTTGCTTGCTGAACTGCTGGAGAAACTCCGCATCAAGTTGTTGACCGCGCACTTCGTCAAAGAACGGGTGACCGACGAACGTGGCATGGCATCCGTGCTTCTGGAAGAAGGTCTCTTCGAAGGGGAGCGCACAGAGAACATGGTCGGTCAACCGCCGCATCTTCTTGACCCGCCACCGCGCCCAAGCCCACACTTGCGGCGGCACGTAATAGAACACGGGGATTCCATGCGCCTTAGCCCGCCGCGCGATCCACCAATTGAATCCAGGATAGTCGATCAACACTACGGCATCTGGCCGATGATGACGAAAGAAACGATCTGCACGGCTTACCAAATCCCAAAACTTGTGTAAATTGACAAGCGCGCGGAGAAACCACATTACCGCCAGCGCGGTCAGGTCGGCGTGCAACTGGCAACCGGCGGCCTCCATGCGTGGACCGCCGTAGCCCATCACCTCGACCGACTCATACTGCGTGCGCAACTGGCGGATCAGATTGGCCCCGTGCAGGTCTCCGCTAGGCTCGCCTACTGAAAAGAAGATCCGAAGCGGCTTGTCCGCGCCCATGTCGGTGTCTCGCAATGGAAAGATGGTGAAACTTTGCCAGCAGTATCCCAAAAACCCACCCGAAGAAGAAGTGCAGTTTCTGGAGCGTTAAGTAATACTCCGACAAGGCATTAGGTCGTCTGGAGCAGGTGCAGAACTCCCGCGTGCAGGGGGAAACGGAGGCCTGAGGTTACCTCCCTGGGCAAAAAGGTACACTTCCGTGTGAGGTACGCCATTCTGGGCCTGCCCAAAACCCGACACGATAGAACTCTCATGTGTGATCGCTTGCTCACCCTGTTTCAGACCCTGCTAGAACGTCTGCTGCTTCTTTGGCTCGTGCTCCTGTGCACGCCCGTGCTCTTCTGGAATGAGTGGAGCACATGGGTTCAGGCCGGGGGGCTGTTCGATCCGTTTGCAGCCAGCAAGCCTTTGTTGAGCTACTTGATTGCCGTGACGATGTTTGCTATCGGTTCGCTGTTGCCCAAGGACGAGGTCCGTCAGGTGTTGCGTCAGTGGCCGATGGTGCTCTACGGGACGGCGATTCAGTACACCGCAATGCCGCTGTTGGGCTACATGTGCGGTCGACTGTTCGGTCTGGATGGACCGCTGCTGATCGGCACAATCATTGTCGGGTGCGTGCCCGGAGCGATGGCCTCGAATGTGTTGACGATGATCGCCCGAGGCAATGTCAGTTATTCGGTCAGTCTGACCACGTCGGCTACGATTCTCTCGCCGCTCGTTGTGCCCTTGGGACTTTGGCTTACCTTGGGACAGTTCGTTCACTTGCCGGTTCGCGAGACCTTCGTCTCCTTATGCTGGATGGTCGTCTTGCCGGTGATCACCGGGTATGTATTGACGCAGGTGTCCACCGTATGGGAAGCCGTGGCACGTCGCCTGGGCGCGATCGTCGCCAATCTGGTGATCCTCTGGATCGTTGCGACCGTGGTGGCCCTGAACCGGGACAACCTGTCGCACTTGGATGCTCGGCTCGTGGTGGCCCTCCTCGCAATCAACTTCGGAGGCTACCTGGCCGGCTACTTCGGCGGCCGGCTGATTGCGATGCCGTACCCCATGCGTCGTGCGCTGATGTTGGAGGTGGGGATGCAGAACGCCGGTCTGGGGACTGCGTTGGCCCTCCAACTATTCAGCGATCAAGCGGCCATCCCCTGTGCGATATACACGTTCGGGTGCATGTTCACTGGCACGGCCTTGGCCCGTTTCTGGGCGGAATACGATCGCGTGCGTGGGGCGGTGTGAGCGAAAGGTTACTTCGCTTCGAGTAGCGTCGGGATGAGCGAGTCCAACTCTTGTTGAATCTTGGGATGATAGCCGACCCAGACCTGGCGAATCACGCCGTGGCGATCAACGAGAAACGTGGTGGGGTAGCCTTGAAACTCGCCCACTGCATCGAATGCCTGGTGGGTGATTCGCTTCGGATCGGCATAGGTTGTCGTGTTCAGTTTGGCCCGTTCGAGGAAGACTTCCGTTGCGGCCGCCAGCTCCTCAAGATCCTCCGGGCTGCCTTGTCCACAGGAGACGGCCAGGAATTGGAAATCCGGCTCGTTGGAGAACCGCTTGGCCACTTCGACCAGGTGTGGCAGTTCCCGTTTGCAGGGGCCACACCAGGTACCCCAGAAGGCAATTAATGCCACGCGGCCCTTCAGATCATCGAGCGTGACTGGCTTTTCGGCCCCGGTTAACGGTTGCAGTTCCAACGCCGGCAGCTTTTGCCCCACCGCGCGATGGCGGTGTGGGGTGAGATCCCTCATGTTGGACAACGCAGGCCACAAGATCCAGGCGGCCAGCGCGAGCAGGGCGAAGAAAGTGAGGATCGACAGGGCCATGCTCCACGGTCCCCCAGGACGGTTGGAGGACGATGACGACCGGGGCGTTGGTTGGGGGGACGAGGGATTGCTCATAGGATCACTCTTACTCCCGAGAGAGTTGTGGTGTGGTGATTCCGATAAACTTGTGACTATGGACCACCAGATTGGGTTGTGAGCGACTGACAGTCGTTCGACGAGACATTATTATGGAGGAAGATGGAGTCCTCAGCTACCTGCATTTCGCCTTCCGTGCCCAATGATCCTCCACGTCGACATGGATGCCTTTTACGCCTCGGTCGAGGAACGGGACCGGCCGGAACTGGTCGGCCGCCCCGTGATCGTCGGTGGGGATCCACAACGACGGGGGGTAGTCTCCGCGGCCAACTATGAGGCGCGGAGATACGGTGTGCACAGTGCCATGCCCGCAAGTGTGGCACGACGGAAGTGTCCACAGGGCGTGTTCCTCCCGCCCCGGATCAGTTACTACGCCCAAGTCTCCGCCCAGATCCGCCAGATTTTTGACCGTTACACCCCCCTGGTCGAGCCGCTTTCGCTCGATGAGGCCTTTTTGGATGTCACCGGCAGCGAAACCCTTTTTGGCTCTGCCGCGCAGATTGGTCAACGGATCAAGCAGGAGATCCGCGACGAGTTGCACTTGGTGGCTTCGGTCGGGGTGGCAACCAACAAGTTTTTGGCCAAGATAGCCAGCGATCTGGGCAAGCCCGATGGATTCGTCGTGGTTCCCCCCGATCGGATTCAGGAGTTTCTGGATCCGCTTCCGGTCGGCCGACTCTGGGGCGTCGGTCAGGTCTCCAATCGGGCTCTCGATAAGCTTGGGATTCGGACCATTGCCCAACTGCGACGTCTGCCGGTGGGAGTCCTTCGGGTTTGTTTTGGCAGTTCGGGAGAGCATCTGTGGCAACTGGCGCAGGGGATCGACGATCGGCCTGTGGTGCCCGATCAAGAGGCCAAATCGATCTCCCATGAGACGACGTTTGCCGTGGATATCGACGATCGGGAGATCCTTCGGGCGTGGCTCTTGGAACTGACCGAGCAGGTAGCCCAGCGGGTGCGCCGGCACCATCTGCGGGGGCGCACCGTGCATTTGAAGGTCCGCTTTGCCGATTTCCGAACGATTACCCGCAGCCAGACGCTTGTTGAACCGACCGACGTAACCTGCGAGTTATGGCAGGCGGCCGTCGAGTTGCTGGAGACTCGACTCCCATCAGAACACCTGCCCGTACGGTTGTTGGGAATGGGACTAAGCGGCTTCGACCGCTCGGGGGAGAAGCAGCGTCAGTTGTTCGATGAAGACGAATCGCGCCGCCAGGGGCGTTTAGACCGGGTAACCGATCAGATTCGAGCCCGATTCGGCCCGTCGGCCATCGGGCGTGCCGGAGGGCTTATCAAGAAGGAACAGAGATGAAGTACGAAGTCGAACAGAAATTCCCTGTGGCCGATCTGCGAGCCGTCGAAGCCAAACTGGCAGCACTGGGAGCGAGCATTGCCGAACCGCGACGCGAGCTGGACCGCTATTACCGGCATCCGGCGAGGGATTTTGCGTTGACCGACGAGGCCCTGCGTCTTCGCCGCGTAGGCGACGTCAACTCGATCACCTACAAGGGCCCGAAGCTTGATGCAGCCACCAAGACCCGCCAGGAGATCGATCTGCCGCTCCCAGCCGGGCAAGCGACGGCCGACGAATGGGAAAGCCTGTTGGAAGCCCTCGGGTTCACCTCCGTAGCCCAGGTGCGCAAGACGCGGCGCAAGGCGATCGTCCCCTGGCAAGGCCGCCACGTTGAAGCTTCGCTTGATGAGGTCGATAGGGTCGGCTCGTTCATGGAACTGGAACTGGTTACGTCGGCTGAAGACCTCGAAGCGGCCAAAGCCTGTATCAAGTCGTTGGCGGCCGAGTTGGGTTTGGTGGGCAGTGAACGTCGCAGTTATCTGGAATTGCTGCTGGAACGGTCGTGCGTGTAGCCGGCTCCTCTTCATACCATCGCCGCAGAGCCTTGCGCACAAGATGTCCCGCCAGTAGTCCCGGCGGCATGCGCAACCAGTGGGAACGGACATAGAGAAGCCAACAGGCCGTCACCGTGCCGATCGGCGTTGTGTCCGGCTGGCCTGGATCGAGCGCGCGCGTGACCAACATTTCCATCAGACGCTGGATCGGACCGGCCGGACCAAAAGCCGCAGCGGCTCTCCTTACTGCCGGAGGAATCGGCGTGCGAAGCAACCGCTCGGTGAAAAGCAAGGCGTAAAACAGCGGGCGTGTCAGATCCAATAGTTTGGCGCGGGGAACCAACTCGTCCCAGAAGCCCGGCTGATTGCCAAAATGACGCAAGAGATCATCCAAGTCGACCAGATCGCGGATTCCCCCGGCCACGTCGCCGTCCTGGAACAGATGGGCCGCGCTGTGCAGGACCATGTCGGCCGGCGCCAGCACGTAGAAAGGCCGCAGGTCGAGCGGCCGTGCGGCTTCCAAGAGTCTCTTCGGATCGGGATGCAACCGGCCGGTCTCAGGCAGGATGGTGTGGTGCAAGTCGAGCACCGTGCGGCGAGTGGCGTGCACCAGCGGAGGCAATTCGTGCATCCAGCGGCGATAGTAGCGTTGGTCATAGGGGTGAACGACCATCGGCTCCCAGCCTTGTGTTAGCAGGAGCTGTTCCACTCGCGACAACTCTGCCTTGGGGACCAAGAGGTCGATATCCCCGAACAGACGTCCCCGGGCTGGGGGCAGATGGGCGGCCTGGTAAGCGGCGCCTTTGAGCAGCACAACCGGAATCTCCAACCCCTGGAGGACCCGCCGAAGACAGGCGAGCTCCCAATCCAGCGAGCGGCGATGCTTCTCGGCCATGGTTCGCGCCGCGATCAGATGCGGCCGTGCTTGGGCACAGACCTCGTCAAGTCGTTTCTGCTCGTCCAAGAGAGCGGCCAGTCGTCCCAAGACCTTGGCCCCGCGTGCCTGGCGCACCACGAGATCCCACGCCTCCGCGGCATACGTGGCCGCAGTCGCCGGATCGCCGAGGGCTGTCCAAAGCAGGTCGCCGTGGTTCATAGGCTCGTGGGAGCGATGCGGGTGGTTTTAGGAAGGGGTAACACGTCGAACCGGGCAACGGCCTCGCGCAGGTCGCTGTAACGGAACTCGTAGCAGTCGCACTGGTCGATCAGCCGGCTGGCCGTTTCGAAGCCTTGCTGCCCCAAAATGCTGTAGTTGACCGCATGGCGGGCCAACTCCATGAAGGCTGTTCCTTTGGGACATCGCCGGGAACGCGTGGGACTGCCCGGCTCGAACTGGGGAAAGACCACCCAAGCCGGCTCTGCCAACTCGCCGGCTCGCTGCACGCTTTCGGTCGGCGGACGCAAGTGAGCCACCGTCCCCTTAACCGTTCCGCCCCACGACTTGCCCACGCACGCGCTGGGCGTGAAATCGCGGATGAGTTGAATCGACTCGTTTTTCAGACTCACCGGCCGCGGCAGCGGAACCAGCCGGCCATCGTCGGTTCGGATCAGGGCCAACTCATCGGAGAGCAAACGCCAGCCATGTAGGACCAAGCCTGCACACAACGTGCTTTTCCCCGCTCCCGACAGGGCCGGCAGGATCACGGCCCGACCGCCACGTTCGACCACCGCTGCGTGGATCATCAGATACTGATGGGCGTGGGCCGCCACGCACCAGTTTAATCCCCATTCCATCAAAGGCGCTGCCAGTTCACGCCGGTAAGGGGCAACCGGGGTCCAGGCGTCCATGCGGAACACGACCTGCCGCCGCCACCAACGATGAAGTCCGTTTCGAGGGACAACCCGCACATGGAAATCGGCAAACCGTGCGTCCTCCGCCAGCGGAAAGTCGGGATAGCCAAATGCGATCAATTCGGCCACATCCCGATAGGGGGATTTTAGGCGGCAGGTGAACGGACCAGTGCGAACGCAGAGCGTGCCATGGCGAAGCCGATTGGCCAGTTCCCCGAATGACAAGTGTCCTACGTTCATGACGGCACCGTCTCGACCAGACCGAGTGCTTCGAGTTGACGCAAGAGTCGTTCGATCTGTTCGAGCAACGCCCCCTGCTGATCGGCCGACATTTCCTGTTGGGCCGCCACGTGTCCGGCGAGCGTTACCGCCTCGGCCGGGGCCTGTTCGAGGGTGCAAAGGACTTCGCCGGCCAAGCGGTTGAGCAGATGGGTATCGCCCGAGGCCTGATGATAGACGACCAACTGATCACCCCACCATCGCCATTGTAGGTCATGGGCGATCAGACGCCAGCTGGTGCGGTGCGGAACCGGCATACGGGTCGATCAGTACGACTCGCCTTCGGCCGCTCCACCTGTTGATTCGTCGCTCGTCCAACTCGAACGGGACCAGGTGGAACTGTCGGAGGAAGGGGAATTGAGAAACGTGGGGCTGTCCTCAGATTCGGAAAGCGTCGAGCCGCCCGTCCCCGTGATAAAACCGCCTCCCGGACTCCCATTCGGAATAGGGTCCTGCGCTTGCGCCGGGCGACCGCGCAAGGTCAACACCAGGGGCACCGCCGCCAATCCCGCCTTCAACAACCGCCGCCGCGAGCGGTCTTGGGCCGGCGCAGACGGATCGACCGACCGACTGGCCTTCTGGAATTGCTGGTCTGGGTGCTCGCTCATCGAGTCGAATCCTCAGTGATCCAATCTCTGTGCACACAAGTCGATTCACGACGGTGGCATTTCTGCATCCCGCCCTCCCCCTGGGCCGGTCCACCCAGGCTCATCGATACGATCACTGCTATTATAGTCCTACCAGCATGAAACGCCAGCAACCGTGGCCCGTTTTGTCGCAGTTTTCCATCGATCGGCGTGCTGTATCGCAACCTGTGCGGCTTGAAGGACTTAGGGCCCGTCTCCCCGCAGTAGACGAAGCGGGGAGCCCCGGCTAACGGAGGATCTTGCCGACACAGGGGACGTCTCCCCTCGCCGCATGAAGTGTCCCGCCGGCCTTCGCCCAGGGACTCGGCGAACCACGAGTCGTGTTCCACTTCTTCGTTGGGCAGCGCCCACGCGAAGTCGTAGGTCCGAGGATCCTTGCCGGCGGTCGGGTGGCAGATCGGGGGATCGCCCCCGCACGGCACAGCGTTCCGCTTTACCAAGCGAGATGGCGATCGAGTTCTTCTGTGGAGGATGAGTAGTGATCGCTTCTCGAACATTCCCACGTTCGACCGCGGCAAATTGGCGGACCTTGTCAGCAGCGAGAAGTGGATGAACGGGTCCAGGGGGACTCGGGGCGGCCTGGGCAACGAGGCAGCTCAGTACCGATATTGGTTGGAGCGAGGGTTCGCCAAGAGGCAAGCCTCCCAGCAAAGCCGACAATCGCTGCCCACTGCGCGCCTTTTCGTCAACACCTCTTGCTTTCCGTTGCCGACAAGATTCCCTCAGGGGGTGCGACAGGCGGCTTGATGCTCTTTGGTGTCAGGTTGCTGACAGGTATCGCGGAGGAGGCCGAGGAGTGACTGGCGGATCTGTTGCCATTGGCCGGCCTCCGGATGGTCGGACTCGGTGGGGTCGTCGTTGGCTGTCTGACGGGGGCAGGTGGCGCGGTGCCGACGAACCGCCGGACGACGTGGCTTGTCGGAGGCGGGGTCGGACTGGATGGTAAGCAGCATCAGCGAGTCTTCTTCGACCGAGGCGGGCGTGGCCGGCGAGGTCTGGGGCAAGGGCATGATTGATTCGCCATTGCAGCGGTCGATGCACTTGCGCAAATAGGCCAGCAAATAGCCGACCCGCACCTTCCCCTCGATGATGCGAAGATGCTGCTCGATGCGGGCCATGTGGTTGCCCGGCAGATCGAGCGGCATGTCGATGTGGGCATAGAGCCGCTTGGTGTCGTACTGTTCGAGGATTTCCAGCCACATCAGGTGGGCGAGCGTCATCGCCAACGACTGTTCAAGTGCATCCCGGGCATTGGTTACAAACCGCTCGTAGAACGGCCGGAGGATTTGGTGGATCATCTGCTGGACCTCGGCGGGGACGGCCGCCAGCGCCTCCCCTTCTGGCTCCCAAATCGGGCGTCGCGGATCGCGCCGCAGCGCCAACTCCGTGTTCGACAAGGCGGGCCGGTGGGGGGTGGTTGGTAACGAGTCGACTTGTTTCTTGCGTGCCATCGGTTTTGCTCCTTGGTTTTTTGGGGGCACTTTGGGTGTCGCTTTCAACCTAGCAAAACGTGTGGCCTAATTTCGAGCAGATTTTTTTCGGAATTTGCGGAGGGGACCGAATTGTGATCTCTGCGTTTGCGTTACGGTCTCGGAGGTTTCTGTAGGAAGGGGACTGCCAAGGCGCCAAGTCCGCCAAGGAAGGCAGGGGATGGGAAGATGCTCTCTCTTTTTTGGGGGGATCAGTTGTGGCCATCTTGTGATGGGGGCGCCTCGGCCCGCGGAGGTTCAATAGCCGATCTCGGTCATCTCGGGTAAATTGCCGTTGCTGTCCAGCGGCAAGGGACGTAGCGGGGTGATGATCTCCAGATCGGGGCGCGACTGGGCGTCGGCCAGGTAGGGGGCCGAGCATTCGACTTCGCGAAGTTCCAATGTGTTGGGAATCCAGAGGATCTTGGCCCTGTGCGGATCGTTCCGGCCGGAGGCCATCACGGCGGCGTCGAGCATCTCGCGGTCGGTCTCGTAGTCCAACGGCAGCATGGCGGCCGAGACGTGGGTCGAGGTGATCGCGTTGAGTCGGGTCGCCTCGACGTCCATCATGCGAAGCAACCGGCTCTTGCAGAACTCGGCGATGCCCAGGCCGATGGCGTTGCCGTGGCTCTCGGGCGTCAGGCCGCGCACGGCGATGATGCGGACTTTGGGGGTTTCCCCCTCGACCGCCTTGTGGTCGTCGAACTTCCGGCCGACGACATTGGTATCAACGCCGGCGCCGCTGATGTTTTTGCCGATCTGATCGATCAGGAGCACGTCGACGCGATCGAAGGGGAGTCGGGGCATCCAGGCTTTGGCCTGGGCGAGGAGTTCCTTTTCCCGGGCTTCAAAATCGACGGGGGCGATGGCCTCGATAAGGGCGGTCTGGTCGTAGGCGTTTTCCACGATGCCCAGTCCGGCGAGGATGTGGCACTTGGCAAACACGGCGTCGGCCACGCTGCGGATGATTTGGGCGAAGCTGTAGTCCTGGATTGCTCCATGATAGACCTGTGCCCCCTGGCACTTGCCCAGGCCGATCAGGAGCATCTTCATCAGTCCGCTTTCGATCGGGCCGACGAATCGGGTGTGCGGCTTGATCCGATTGACGACGAGCACATGGTCGGCCTCGTAGGCCAGGCGGTCGAAGTGGACCGGAAACCCTTCTTTGGTCTGGCAGACGACCACGGTTTCCATGGTCGCGCGGATTGGGCAGCCGACCGCCGGTTCGGTAATCCCGTAGCCTTCGAGCACCTTTTGTTGCCCTTCGGCCGTGCCGCCGCCGTGGCTTCCCATGGCCGGCACGATGAACGGCTTGAGGCCAAGCCGCTTGAGGTGCTCGACCGCGGCGCGCAGGATCACGGCGATGTTGGCCACGCCTCGGCTGCCGGCCGTGACGGCCACGCTCTGGCCGGGGCGGACGTGTTTGTCCAAACGCAACCGGGCCAATTGGGCGTGGACTTCGCCGGCTACGTCGTCGAGCCGCCGGGTTTCGAACTTCTGCCGGACGCGAAACATTTGGGGGTAGTTGGCCATCGCACAGGGCTCCTCATTTAGGGCTTGGCCATTGTATCGCGTTGGTGTCCAAATCGCGACGCCATCTCCCCCGGCCCTCCGCGAGAGGGCCAGGGCTGTTTGATGCGGCCCACGCGAAGGCCGATTGCGTCCACAACCTCAGCTTTCGGTTGCGGGAAAAAATTCTCCCGGGTGATCCCAACCGCCACGGGAGAGTGCCTGAAACGTAGCCCAAGCATCCTGCTTGGCACGTAGCCTAAGCATCCTGCTTGGGATGTAGCCTAAGCATCCTGCTTGGGACGTAACCCAAGCATCTTGCTTGGCACATAGCCTAAGCATCCTGCTTGGGACGTAGCCTAAGCATCCTGCTTGGGACGAGTTGCCTCAGCAGCAAGATACGTGAGGTACGCCACACCGGCGAGACGCCTAGGCTAAGGCGTTAGGATGCGTGTGTCGTGTGTGCGCTCGGCCCGCCCTACGGGCTATTGTCGAAACAGGAGGGTCAGAAGAATCAGGGCAGGGATGGTTACGAGTGCCAGGAGGGCGATTCCATGAAGAATCGACGTGACGCTAGGGCCTGCTCCTTCGGGGACCTTTCTTGCGGCGAGATCCGCCTCACAACCGCATTTTGGACAAAGGTAGCCGCCTTCGAACCATTGACGGCTCGTCTTCTTGAATGGCGACTGAATGGAGGGGAGCACGTCTCCGCAATCGGGACACTTCTGACCGCGTCGCATTCCAAACAGAAAGAGCCACGCGAAGAACAGGCCGAATGGAAGCAGGGGAAGCCAAAGCTCGGTCATGCTTTCTTCCAATAACCGCACTACTCCGCATAGTATCTGTTCAGCCAATTCTACTCAGGTTGGGGTGAGTGGGTAATCCTTCTGGCGGGTCTTGGGTTTTCCAGGCTGTTGACGGGCATACTTAGGGTGACGTAGCGAGCTTGCGGGGCGGGGCGTTTTGGTTTGTGGTTTGGGCGTCGTACTACATGCGTCCGACGGGCGGGCAACGCGGGGGATTCGTGGAGCGATCACGAGGAGCGGGCACAAGTACCGCGGCGAAACGGGGTGATTGCGAAGCGAAGCCCTGAACCCCGAACCCTGACCCCTCTTTTCCGCTCTCCACCCCAAACCATCCACCCTCCAGCAGGGATTGCCCGAATCCGCCGCTCTCGCGGGCGAGTCGCTCTTGGTCTGATCCCCCGAGGGCACTAGAATACGCGCGCGACGACGCATGGAGGTGTCCGTATGGCGACTGTGTGCAAACCGATCCGACATCACTTAGCGACCAGCGAGCCGAACCAAACGCCGGTGACCAAGCGGCGAGGGTGGGGGCGATGGTTGATGGGCGGGCTGGTGCTGCTGGCAGTGGGCTGGCTGGCGCCGATTGTGGTGGCCCAAAGCCCGTTGCTCTCGTGGGTCGTCGGGAGTCTGACGGCCGAGGTGCAAGGCAAGGTGCGCGTGGAGTCGGCGTCGCTTGGCTGGTTCTCGCCGGTGGAGTTGTCGGGCGTGGAAGTCCGCGATGTAAACGGCCGGCCGGTCGTTGCGGTGTCAAAACTCACCGGCGAACGATGGCTCATGGGCCTCCTGTGGAATTCGTCGAACTTGGGGCGATTCCGCGTGGAAAACCCGAGGCTGACCCTCGTACTGCGCGACGACGGGAGCAATCTGGAAGACGTCCTGCAGAAGTATCTTGTCGAGGAAACGACGGAGGAGGGAGTTAAGGCGGCCGAGACCGGCGGGGCAGTCGGTGTTCAGGTGGAGATCGTCAACGGCGAGGTGGCGGTCTTTGATCCGCGCACCCGGCAGTCGTGGACGGTCCAAAACCTTGGGGTCAAACTGGCCGTGCCGTCGGACGCGAGCCGGCCGACCGTGCTCCAGGCGGCGGGGGCGGTGACCGATGCGCGCCGGCCGGGGCGGTTTGAAGGGTCGCTTTTCCTGAAGCAGGGGGAGGGGAAGCCGGATGCGCTGACGGTGAGGACGGAGAACTTGCCGCTGGCCCTGCTGCGGCCGGTGGTGAGCCGGCTGGTTGGGGAGGCCCGCTTGGACGGCTGGCTCTCGATGACGGTCGAGTGCCAAGGGACCGATCTGGCCAAGCTCGACGGCGTGACTGTGCAAGGCCAAGCCCGTGCCGAGGGCTTTTGTTGGGCCAGTCCACAACTGGGAACCGATCAGGTTGCCTTCCGGCAATTGCAAACAAGCGGCCAGCTTGGCTGGCAAGGGTCGCGTGTTCGGGTGGATCGGCTGGTGGTGGAGTCGGACGTCGGCGGTGGATCGGCTGCGGGCGTGGTCGATTGGGAGGGGAAGCTTGCGGACCAGCCGTTGGAAGTCCACGGGCAATTGGACTTGGCCCGACTGGCGGCGATGTTGCCTGAGACGTTACATCTTCGTAAGGGAACGCAGGTCCTCTCCGGGCAGTTGCAGTTGTCGCTGGCCAGCCGGCCTGGGGCGGAGGGGATGACCTGGCAGGGACGCCTGGACGCTCGAAACTTGATGGCCGACAATCAAGGACAACGGTGGGTCTGGACGCAGCCGATCCTCGTCGATCTGGCTGCCCGGCAAGGTGGCGGAGGACTGGTGGTGGACAGTCTCCGCTGCAAGTCGGACTTTTTGCAGATCGAAGGGGCGGGGACGACGGAAGAGTTTTTGGCGACGGTCAACTGGGACCTGAACCGGCTGGTCGGACAGCTCAAGGGGTTGGTTGACTTCGGTGGTCTTCAGTTGGCCGGCGACGGGTGGGCCAAGTTGCATTGGAAGCAGCCGGCCGGGCAAGACTTCCTGGCCGAAGGACAACTCCAAGTGCAGAACTTCCGCCTGGCGAGCACGGCGCAGAGGCCCTGGACGGAAGACAAGCTTTGGGTGAACCTGACGGCCACGGGGCGGACCGATTTTTCTGCCAATACTCGGTTGGAATCGGCCGTGTTGGAGGCGATGGCCGGCGACGACCGGCTCGACGCCCGACTGGTGCAGCCGATCGCCGACTTCCACAACGGCGGCGTGTGGCCCGTGGCGGTGCGTTCGACGGGCGAACTGGCCCGCTGGCTGCCGCGTCTGAGCCCGTGGGTCAGCCTGGAAGGCGTGCAACTGGCCGGACACTACGATCTCCAGGGACAAGTGACCTGCCGATCGGGCTCTGTTTATGTGAACCCAAGCAAGCTGACGGTCGACCAGCTTCAACTGCACACGACCGGCTGGCACATCCAGGAACCGCGCGTTGAGCTGACCGCGGAGGGCGGTTGGGAGCAGACGCGGCAGCGTCTGGAACTCCGCTCGGCCCAAGCGACCAGTGGGGCGGTGGCCGTGCGCACGCAGGGGTTTACGCTGGCTTGGCCGGAGACGGGGGTAGAACTGGCCGGAAAGGTTGAGTATCAGGGGCGTTTGGAACCGTTACAAGCGTGGATCACCGATCCGGCGAAACCGGCTTCCTGGAGGCTTGGGGGGCAACTGGCCGGGATGTTCGAATGCCAGCCGTCGGCGGCGGGATTTGCCGCGCGCGTGGATGCGTCGATCCAGAATCTGGCCGCCTCGGATGCTTCGGGCCAACAGTTCCAGGAGCCGCATGTGCGACTGGTGGGACAAGGAAACTATCAGCGAGCGAGCGGGCTGTTGGTCGTCGAGAAAGCCGAGTTGACCTCGACCACGTTGGGAGCGGTCGGCGGTGGACAATATGTGAGCCACGACGCGGCCAGCCTGGTGGAGGTGAATGGGAAGATCCAATACGATTTGGAAAAGGTCTCGGCCCTGATGCGTTCCTACCTGGGGGACGGGATCTATGCGGCGGGGCGTGGAGTAAGCCCAGTGGCTTATCGGGGACCGACGACGTGGAGCGCTGGACAGGGGACCGTCGCTTTGGGGTGGCAGGGGGCGAACCTCTACGGCTTCGAGATCGGCCCGGGTGAACTTCAAGCGGCGTTGGCCCATGGCGCTTTGCAGCTTCGGCCCTTGGACTTGAGGGTCAGCGAAGGGCGGGTGCGTCTGGCCACGGAGCTGCGTCTGGCGGACGATCCGATGACACTGGTGGTGGCCCCGGGCCGGTTGGCCGATCAGATCCGGATCAACCCGCGGATGTGCGGCCATGCGTTGCAGTACATTGCTCCGGTGCTGGCTGGGGTGACGACGGCCGAAGGGCGGTTTTCCGTGGAGTTTGACGCCTGCCGTATTCCGCTGAGCGCGCCTTCGCAGGGGGAGTTGCGCGGGCGGATGATTATCCATTCGGTGCAGATCGGTCCTGGGCCGTTGGTCCAGGAATTGGCGCTCGTTTTGGGACGTGCGTCGCCGGCCCAACTGAACCGAGAATCGGTGATCCCCTTCCGTCTGGTCGACGGCCGGGTGTGGCACGAGAACCTGGAACTGGTCTTTCCCGACGTGACGATTCGGACCTACGGTTCCGTGGGCTTGGATAAGACACTGGCCATCATGGCCGAAATGCCCGTGCCGCCGAAGTGGATTGGCAACAATCCGCTTGGCACGGCCCTGAAGAATCAGACGCTCCGTCTTCCGATTAACGGCACCCTTACGAAACCGACGATTGACCGGGCTGTGCTCAATCATTTTACCCAACAATTTCTGCACAACGCCGCGGGAAGCATCGTCCAGGAGCAGTTGAACAAGCACCAGGACGATATTCAGCGAGGCTTGAACAAGGTGAATCGCGAGCTGGATCGCTTGTTCGGTCCGCCGCGGTAGGGAGAGGAAGGAGTGGGGGCAGGATTCGGGATTATTCCTACAGGTTTTGTTTGGCTAAAACCAATCAGGTCTTGTCTGGCAAGCCGGAGTAAGAGCCGGTCCGTGGGTCTGGTTTTCTTCCCAGATTCCCTCAACCCCTCATTCTTGTCTTGTTCGAAGTTGGGGGTTGATTTATGATGATGCCCCCGGTGCTTCGATTGAGGGGGAACCCCCATGCGATGTGACCGCCGAGTATGAAGTCAGTAGTTCCCCATTTCGGGAGGGCCATGCTTTGGGCCCTCCTGAGCATTTTTGCAAGGATGCAGAGTCGATGAAGATCGTGGCTGTCGAGACGTTGGCGATTGCCGAGGTGAAAGTGATTCGCTTTGGGCGGTTTGGCGACCATCGGGGGTACTTCACCGAGCCGTTTCGGCGCAGTGATATCGACGCCCGGGCTGAATTTCTCGGCGGGATCCAGTTTCCCCAATCCAACGAGAGCTATTCGCACGCCAACGTGGTCCGCGGCCTCCACTTCCAGTGGAATCCCTACATGGGAAAGCTGGTGCGTACGATCGCCGGGCACATGGTCGACCTGGTGCTGGACATCCGCCAAGGCTCGCCGACCTACGGGAAGATTATTGCCCACGACATGCCGGCGTCGGCCGACCGCGCGGAAGCCGAATGGATCTGGGTTCCGCCCGGCTTTGCCCACGGCAATTTCTTTCTTGAACCGAGCTACATTGAATACTATTGCTCGGGCGAATACAGCCCGGGGTGTGAGGCGGGCATCTCGCCGTTGGCCGAGGATCTCGACTGGTCGCTCTGCGCCCCGGCGCTCAAGGCCCAGTTCGACCGGGTGGCGCGCGGCGCGGGCATCCTTTCTGACAAGGATCGGCAGGGGCTGTCGCTGACGGCCTGGGGGGCCGATCCCCGGGCCGCCCATTTCCACTATGGCTGCTGCTGAGCACCCGTGCGCGAGGAGGCCAGGATGATCGAGGCGAAGAAAATTCTGTTTACCGGCGGCAGCGGGTTGTTGGGAGGCGAGATGCGACGGCGGCTCGCCGAGGCCAGTTATCCCTCGTCGGCCGAGTTTGATGTGACCAACTACGCCCAGATGGACGCCTACGTGCGTGGCGCGGGCTTCACTATGCTGGTCCACGCCGCGGCCTTCACTTCGCCGCCGAAGGTCGACAAGGATCCGGCTCGGGCGATCGAAGTAAACATCATCGGCACGGCCAACGTGGCCAAACTTTGCCTGGCCCATGGGCTGAAGCTGGTGTACATCTCGACCGACTATGTGTTTGCCGGCGACCAGGGCAACTACGCCGAGGAAGACCCAGTTCATCCGGTAAACAAATACGCCTGGTCCAAACTCGGCGGCGAATGCGCCGTGCGCCTGGTCGATCAGTCGCTGATCGTGCGGACCACCTTCGGGCCGAACGTGTTCCCCTACGAAAAGGCGTTTGTTGACCAGTGGACCAGCCGGGAAAGCGTCAGCCAGATTGCGGCCAAACTGGTCCGCCTGCTGGAGCACGACGTGACCGGGGTGATTCACCTGGGCGGGCCGCGCCGGACGGTTTATGACTACGCCTGCAGTCTGGATCCAAGTCGATCGATCCAGGAGCTTTCGATTCACGACGTTCATTTTCGCGTGCCGGTCGATACTTCGTTGAATTGCGAGCGGTATCGAAACTTGGAGTTGGAAAAAGAAGAGAAGGATTGACCCGAACGGCCCCCTCTTATGCCGGGAGAGGGGAACGGCGGATTGCATGGATTCATCAGGGAGGAAGAAAACGATGAGGATTCTGGTTGCCGGAGGCGCGGGGTTCATTGGCTCGGTGCTCGTTCCGCTCTTGTTGGATCATGGGTATGAGGTTGACGTGGCCGACCAACTCTGGTTTGGCAACCACCTCCCGCCGGAGGTGAAGGTCACCCAGCGTGACCTGTTCGACATGGCGGAAGAAGATTTCCAGGGGTACGACCAGGTGATCTTCCTGGCCGGATTGTCGAACGATCCGATGGCCGAGTTCAGCCCGTCGATGAATTTCGTTCACAACGGGGCCTTGCCCTCGTATCTGGCTTATACGGCTCGCAAGGCCGGTGTCCGGCGGTTCATTTACGCTTCGTCCTGTTCGGTCTACGGCTATACGGTCAACGAGCTGTACGACGAAGACTGCCCGGTGACCTGCGCGTATCCCTATGGGATCTCGAAACTCCAAGGGGAACGCGGGGTGATCCAACTCCAAAACGACCAGTTTTCCACGATCGCCTTGCGCCAAGGCACGGTCTGCGGCTACAGCCCGCGGATGCGGTTCGACCTGATTGTCAACACGATGTACAAGGCGGCGATGTGCGACGGGCAGATTACGATCAACAACCCGTCGATTTGGCGTCCGATCCTCGACGTGCGCGATACGGCGATGGCTTTTTTGCGGGCCGTGCAAGCCGACCTGTCGATCAGCGGCGTGTTCAACGTGGCCTGCGGCAACTTCACCGTCGGCCAGATCGGCGACATGGTCAAGGACGCCGTCGAAGAGCTGACCGGCCGGAAGATCAAGATCCAGATCAAGAATCTCCAGGACTTCCGCAACTACAAGGTGACCTGTGAGCGGGCCCGGATGGTGCTGGGTTTCTTGCCGAAATATTCGATCGAAGACATCATCACCCAGTTGCACCATCATCGCGCCGAGTACGGTGATTTTTCCAACGAGGCCTTTTACAACATCGCCACGTTCCGCAAGCAGTTCGCCCCCAAGCTGCGTGTGGCAGCTTAGGCTGGCGCGTGCGTGTTGGCGGTTTCCAGATCGTTGTTGCGGTTCCGAGGCAGTACCGCCAGGGGAGGGACGCTAGTGAGAAGGCGCCACCTGGGGGTCCTGCGGCTTTGTGCACACACGCACGCAGCCAGGCAAGGCAACCCAGGTAATCCACGTCGGCTTTATCGGGGTTGAGATTGATTGGGTTGAGCAACACGCATATACTGCCCGAACTCTCAGGTCGACAAGGGTGATGCAGCTTGCCAGCTTCTGGCTGGAGCGGGTCCGATCGGGGGGATTCATGCTCCCATCGTAGAGATCGCTGCCTTGAGACGCGTTAGCCACGGAGGGGAGGGGCTTGTCCCTCGATGGACGGTTCACGGAAGGAGGAGACCAATGCTACTTGGCGTCACAACGTCTCATCGGTGCCGGGCGTGCG
The DNA here is from genome assembly GCA_964558295.1 of uncultured Planctomycetaceae bacterium. Taxonomy (GTDB): domain Bacteria; phylum Planctomycetota; class Planctomycetia; order Pirellulales; family Thermoguttaceae; genus JBDKTH01. The sequence goes on from CAZLDQ010000009.1 coordinate 47,613, forward strand.
GCGGGGAGGGGCTCCAGTTTCTCCGCCGCCTGCCGAGCATGGCCGGCGACGGTACTCGGGACTTCTACTCCTGCCCGAACTGCCGCTCGATCATCGATGTCTCCGAAACCATTCTGGATTATGCGGAAGAGCACATCGATGCCGGATTTGAGGCTGCCACAAGGTACTATGCTGAGTACGGCGCCGGGCTCGGCTTCATGGCTTGGCTGATGCAGACGCTCCGCTCGGCGGTGCCCGAGCGCAACGGGACGCCGGTCCGCTTCCTGGACGTGGGAGCAGGCATGGGGTTTTGTACGGATATTGCCCGCTGGTTCGGTTGGCAGGCGGTCGGCGTCGAACCGTCGCGGCGTGGGCAGATCGGGGGGGAGTTGCTCGGGGTTTCCATCCTGCCCCAGTATCTGGAAGACACCGCGCTGGCCACGGAATCCTTTGACGCGGTCTTCTCCTCGGAGGTCATCGAGCATGTCCGCGATCCCGAGGCGTTTGTACACACCCTGGCCAAATACCTCACCTCGGAAGGAATCCTGTGCTTGACCACCCCGAATGCGGGCGTGCTGGAGGAGCCGGGGGAAGCCGAGATTGAAATCAGGGAGGCACTTGGCGCGGGGCAACACCTGACGATCTTCTCCGAGACCGGTCTGCGTCTGCTGCTCACACGTTGTGGGATGCAAGACATCCGGGTGTATTTTGACGCCGGCAAGTCCGGCCGGAAGCGGCTAGTGGTCATGGCCGCCAAGCGGGAAGGCATCCTCCCGGCCGACCTCGATCGCCGCTGCAAGGAAGCTCGCAGCGGCTCCTGTATGACCGCGTACCTCGAGCAGCTGGTACACCAGCGTGAGGCGAAGAACCAACGTGACCCTATCTATTGGGGAGCCGTGTATCGACTCGCGGAAGAGTACGTCAATCGGGGCGATTACCTTGCGGCGTTGCCGTTGATCGAGACGATCGACGCCTATCTCACGTCGCGGAACCTCGACGACGAGGCACTCCTACGGTGGCGCACCAATTCGTTGGTCGAATACTCGGCGCGGGTTCCCTGCTTCCTCGGGCACTACCGATATTATCGCGGCATGTTCGCCCTCAACCATGAAGGCGACCTCGTGGCGGCCGCTCATCACTTCCGTGTTGCGGCGCACCTGTGCGAGATCGAGGAAGGCTTGCCGGGCTGTGCCTATCTCGGTGCGATGTCGAAGCTGGCCAAGCTCCATGAAGGGATTGCTCTGGTCCGGCAAGGCAAGCGCGAAGGGGTGACGATCTTCCAGGCGATGCTGGCCCATGCCGACACGATGCCCGCCGAGATTACCGCGCGGGTGAAAGCGGAACTGGCGGCCGCGGAACACCAACTCCCGGAGCCCTTGGATGCGACGCCCAACCCGGCAGACTCCATGTCCCAGACGCTGCAGATCGCCCTGCGGGATTTTGACCGTCTGTCGCCGGAGATGTGCAACGCGGCGAAAGTCCTGATCTCGGCTGCTGCCCGGGATTTGGATGTCCTTCCCCGCGAACTGGCCAAGTTCAACGCCCAGATCGAGCGATTGGCCAATGGAATTACCGGAGGGGCTGAGCAAACGCTTGCCGGAATCCGCGAGTGCCTCGACCGTTTGGACCGGCTCGGGGCACGGGGCAAAAGCGTCCTGGGCCACATCGAACGGCTCCTCACGGTGACGGCCGAAACGTTCCAGGCGGTTCAAGCCGTCGTCCGGGGGATTACTCGGACGGCTACGGCCGTATGGTCATTCGTCTGCCTGCCGGTAGTCCTCCTGCAACGGACAAGCAGGGCTCTGCGCTCGCGCGGGCCGGCGGTGCGCCTGGCCGATCTCCAGAGAGTCGATCGCCAAAACCAGGAGAACCGCCACGCGCTCGGCGAGATCCTCTCCGAGGTGCTCGTCGAACAGACGGTCGTCTGTCCGGACGACCGCTTCAGCCATGTGGCGTTGATGGTCGGGACGTATCGGCGCGTGAACACGGCAAGCCTGGTGCTCACGGTCTGCAATGACCAAGGGGAGCCGCTGCGCGAGGTTACCCGGCCAACGGCGACGCTTGCCGACAACGAATTCGCTCTGTTTCATTTCGAGCCGATCCTCGGAAGCCGCGGCCAGACGTACCGGCTGCGGATCTCCAGCCCAGACGCCCAGCCTGGCAATGCGGTGACGCTTTGGGCTCGCCCGACGCCGCGGCCGGCGGGGATGACGTATGCGGGCAAGACTGTGGTTGACGCGGAACTGATCACCCGCTTGGGCTGCAATCGGCGGCGAACGGCTTCCTCCGGACTGCCGGCTCCGCAGCGGGATCTCTTGATTATCACTCCCGACCACCTAGGCCATATGCGGATTGGGCTGGCGATGCGGCATTGGGAGATCGCCGAGGCCCTGAGCCGTGCCGGTCTGCGAGTGACGCTGGCCAGCACGCGTCCCGTTCCCCACGACTTGGCTTCGCCCGCTTTTCGCGTGGAGGACGTGAGTCTCCCGGGCAACAAAATGGTGAACCTCGTCCGGGAACATGCGGCCGTCATGGTCCAGGGAACGGTTCTCACCGACTTCCCGGCCCTGCGCGAGGTGGAGCGGCCGCTGATCGCTGATATGGTCACTCCGATGCACATCGAAAGCATCGAGACCAGCCAAGAGCAATATCTCAACTCGCTCAAAGCCATCCAGCACTGTCTGGAAACGGCCGATTTCTTCGTCTGCGGCAATGAACGCCAACGGATCTACTGGCTCGGAATGCTGACGGCCATGGGGCGGCTCTCGAAGGAGGACCGCGACCGCGATCGGGAGTTCCGCCACCTGATCGACGTTGTCCACTTCGGCATTCCCGACGACGAACCGCAGAAAACCCGTCCCGTGCTCAAAGGCGTCTTGCCCGGGATTCACCCCGACGACTTCCTCCTGACCTGGTTCGGCGGGATCTGGAACTGGCTCGAACCCTTGCCGCTGATCCGCGCGGTTCATGGGGCCCATCAGCATGACTCGCGAATCAAGCTCTTCTTCTCGATGTACCGGAAGAACCACGAGCAGCCGCATGCAATGGCCGTGCGAGCCAAGGAGCTTTGCAAGGAGTTGGGGGCGTTAGACCGCTCGATCTTCTTCAACGAACTGCCCGTCCCCTTCGATCAGCGGGCCGACTACTTGCTGGAAAGCGACCTGGGCGTGATCGTGCAAGCCCCGAACTTCGAGACCCAGCTCTCCGCCCGGACGCGCGCACTCGACTATCTCTGGGCCAATCTGCCGATCTTCATCAACAAGGGAGACGAGACGGCCGATCTCGTCGCCCAACACGGCATCGGGGTGGTGGCCGACAGCAGCGATCCGGCCGAGCTTGAGCGGTCTCTATTGGAGTATGTTCAAGACGAAGCACGCCGGCAGCGTGCCGTGGCGGCCGTGCGCCAGGTGAAGAGAGAGTTCCTTTGGAGTTCTACGGTTCAGCCGATCCTCCGTTTCGTGCAGACCGTGCAGCAGGGAGCCCACTAGATCTTCGCCAGCAGACTCAAATTCCGTAACCAGCCGGTGCGGTAAAAGCCGTGTCGCACGACCAACCAGCGGCGGCGCAGGAAGCTTTGCTGGCCTAAGCCGGCGTACGCCTGAACCGCTTCCCGATGCGCAGGGGCCAACTCTCCGCCGAAGCGTTCCCACAATGCGCGGGCTTGCCGCTGGGTTTCTTGCATCCCTTTGGCCACCAGGCGGCGGTCCCAAAAGGTGGCCGCTTTGCGGAGCACGTGGGGCAGATCCCAACGCACGGCGCCAATTTGGTTCGTGCCGTGCTGGCGGAAGAGGATGCCCGACTCGGGGAGACCGTCCAACCGGCCCAAGGCGGCGGCCACCAAGGCCAGCCACCAATCGTGCATCACGGCCTCGGGGCGAATCGGCCGGGCCATTTCGGGCAGCGCCCGCATGAACATCACGGCACAGCCGGACACCACGTTTTACACAAAAAGCCGGTTCAAGGTACTGCCACGCCACGGATCGAGGTGCTGGTAGGTCCAAAACGACGGGCACAAGGGACGTAGCGTCTCGTCCGTCACGATCAGGTCGCTGTGCACCAGGATCGGCCGCTCGGGCCCGAGTTCGGCTTCAAGGCGCTGCATTCGAGTGAGCAAGCCGTTGATCCGACCGGGGAGCCAGACATTGTCCTGATCGGAGAGCATCACGTAGGGGGCGGTGGCTTGCTGGAGGAGGGCCGAAAAATTGCCGCTTGGCCCCAGGTTCCCGCTCCCGTCGACGATCGTGATCGTTTCCGGCCGCTCGGCCGCATACTGTGCCAGGATTGCCGGCGTCTGGTCGGTCGACCCGTCGTCACGAATCAGCAGCCGAAGGTGGGGGTGACGTTGGGCAAGGATCGAGTCGATCTGCTCGGCCACAAACCGTGCGCCGTTGTAGGTTGCCAGCAGCACATCGATCTGCGCGTTGGTTGCCATCATGCCGTGCCAGAGCCAAGAAGACCACGAGAGAGGATGCATGATACGCCTGAAACGGCGGGAAAACAACGGCGAACCGTCCCTGGATGTCTGGACAAGCTAGGCAGAGACGGCAAGCGGCCCGTCGGCGGCTGACGTTGATCTGCTCGCGTTGCTTACGTATACTACGGCCGCGCGGATGATTCTTGCATCAAGGTTTGGCGAAAGGCGGTGGCGTGACCGGATACGTACGTGAAGTGTGGCGGCTGCGTCACTTCTGGTTGGCGTTGGTGCGTATCGACTTACGGGCTCGTTACCGCCGCTCGGTGTTGGGGATCGGCTGGTCGCTATTGCATCCGATTGCCATGAGCATCGTGTTGTGCACGGTGTTCAGCCAGATTTTTCGGGTCGATGTGCGCACGTATGGTCCCTTTTTGCTGGCGGGACTGACGTTCTGGAACTTCGTCGTGGCTGTCGTGGGCGGCGGGTGCCAGACGTTCTTTTTGGGCGAGGCGTATATCCGCCAGCAACCGGCGCCGCTGGTGATTTACCCGTTACGCACCACACTCGGTGCCGGGTTTCACTTCCTCCTGGGTCTGGGCGTGGTGTTGCTGGTCGCCTGGTGTTTGGTCGGCTGTCCGAATCTTGTGGTCCTGCTGAGTCTCCTGCCGACGCTCACGCTGCTGTTCGTGCTGGGCGTTTCGCTCTCGGTTTGCTCGGGAGTGATCAACGTCCTGTTTCAGGATACGCAACATCTGGTCGATGTCCTTTTGCAGATCCTCTTCTACCTCACGCCGATCATCTACTCGATCGATTTGTTGGAACAGCGCAACGTGGGCTGGCTCGTGGGGCTCAATCCGATGGCCGCTTTTTTGGAATTGATTCGTGCGCCGATTCTCAACGGGCAGTTCCCCTCGCTGCACGCGATCTTGCTGGCCTCCGGATTCACGGCCCTGGTCGCCATCGCGGCCGCCGCAATCCTCGCCCGGATGGAACGCCGGATGATCTTCTACCTCTGAAGCGAACCCCATGAACCTGATCGAACTGGACGACGTTGGCCTCTTGTTCCATGTGCGACGCCTGGGCCGGATCAGCCTCAAGGAATACCTGGTCAACGGCCTGTTTCGCCGGCGCGACAACCGGATGCACGTCCAGGCCCTGGAAGGAATTAACCTTCGGATCGCCGAAGGGGAGCGGGTCGGCATTATCGGTCACAACGGGGCCGGCAAGAGCACGTTGCTCAAACTCCTGGCCGGCGTCTATCCACCTTCCAGTGGACAACGCACGGTGCGCGGCCGGATTAGTTCCCTGTTTGACCTGACACTCGGCTTTGAGATGGATGCCACCGGCTGGGAGAATATCCGCTACCGCGGCTATCTGCAGGGCGAAACGCCCCAGTCGATCCAGCCCAAGCTGGAATCCATCGCGGAGTTCAGCGAGCTGGGGGACTTCCTCAACATGCCGGTGCGCTACTACTCCTCGGGCATGCTCGTACGGCTGGCCTTCTCCATCGCCACGGCGATCGAGCCGGAGCTGCTCATCGTCGACGAAGTCTTGGCCGCCGGCGATCTGAATTTCCAGGCCAAAGCCCGCGATCGGATTCGCGGGCTGATCTCCAGTGCCCGGGCCGTCGTGGTCGTCAGCCACGACTTGGACTCGTTGGCCCAGTTGTGCGACCGGGTCCTCTGGCTCGACCACGGCCATATTCGCCAGGACGGCGCCGCACAAGAGGTGATCAACGCCTACCGCCAGCCCGACGGCAATCCCCAAGCCCAGGCTGCCTAGCCGTTGCCCCATACCTCCGCGTAGCGGGCGGGCCCACGCGTCGATTCGTTCCCTCTCCTAGCACGGTAGAGGGG
>CAZLDQ010000010.1:0-52178 GCA_964558295.1 uncultured Planctomycetaceae bacterium
CTGGGGGGACGGGCACAAGCGGGACGCTTATGCTACGGGCAGGCAGGATGCCTGGGGGGATGGGCACAAGCGGGACGCTTATGCTACGGCAGGCAGGATGCCTGGGGGGACGGGGCACAAGTGGGACGCTTGTGCTACGGGCAGGCAGGATGCCTGGGGGACGGCAAAGTCAGACGCCGTCCGCCGCGCCCAATGGGCTATCGACTAGGGACGGGAGCCAGAGGGCGTTGGCAGCCAGTTCCAGAAGCACGTCCGGGGCAAACGGTTTGCGCAGCGAATACGCGCCACCGACCGTCTGACTGCGACGGATGATGTCGGGCGTCTGAGCGGCGGAAAGAAACATTACCGGAACGTTTCGCAAAGCCGGATCCGCTTTGATCCGCTCGCAGAGGGCCAACCCGCTCTGACCGTGAAGATTGGTGTCGGCGATGATCAGATCCGGTGGATTGTCGCGGACCGCCGCCAAGGCGTCCGCTTCCGTGGCACAGCAGCAGCAGGTGTAGCCTGCGCTCTCCAGCACAGCGGCTACCTCACGCAAGACCTCCGGCTCGTCGTCGATCACCAGGACTGACGGCTGTAGGGACTCGGGGGGCATCGGGATATCTCATGACTTTTGGGGAGGAATCCTGATCCTTTTCTTCGACCAGGCACGGCACAAGAATAAACAAACTCTCGCTGGCCGTTGCGGCCGGCGCGTTAGGCACGATCCGTCTTCGCCAGGCCGTCGTCCCTGCCGCGCGATTGGGGGGATCAATTGTTGTTATTCAAGAGATCCCCTCCCTCTTCCCCCTTCTTGGGACGCGGCTTGCGTGCCGGGCGGGGAGCCGCTTTCTTGGCCGGCTTGGCTTCGCCCGCCTCGGCGTCCTTTTCCTCGGCATGGGCCCGCGGGGACCCCTTCTTCGCTGCCGGTTTCTCGTCTTTCGGCGTGACCGGCGTGGCCACGTTGTGGCGGTACGGCTGGACCAGGTCGATCTCGCGCAGGCACTGGATCAGCCCTTCGGCACTGGCCAGATAGATCCGATCGGTCTCGGTGTTGGTCAGTTGCAGGGGGAAGTCCTGCGTGGCGAGGGTGGCCAGGCGGGCACCGTTACGCAGATCGAGCAGTTGGAGTTGGCCGAGCTTGTCCGAAGCGTAGAGCCGGCTTTTGCTGGCCGCTACGACCTTCTTGATCTGCGGGGTCCACCAAAGCTGCGTCCCTTTTTGGGCATCCAGGCAATAGAGTCCTCCTGTTTGAACCGACGCATAAATCCGGGTGTCCAAGGCGACCGCCGGCTGAAGGATTGGCTCTCCGGTGGGGAACCGCCACATCGGCGAGCCGTCCTTTTCCCTCGCGGCATAGACAAAACCATCGCGCGAACTGAGGATGATTACCCCCGTGTCCGCGGCGATTTGCGGATGGGGAGGCAGATAGCTCGGCTGGCCAACGATTCCACCGGACGTACTCATCCGATAGAGCATCGGGAAGGTTCGGGGATCAGTGAGGGTTACCCCGCCAACAAAAAGAATCCCACGGTCGGTCGGCCATGCCACCCGATCTTCCTCGTCATTCTGGCGCACGACGATCGGTGCAGCCGTCGCCTGGCCCCAGGACTGGCAGACCACCGAGACATCCACGCGAGTCGCCTCGCGGCGCTTCGCTTCCTGTTGGCCCAGTTCTTTGGCCGTCGGCTTCTTCTTACCCTTCTCCCCATTTTCCTCCTTTTCGGAGCTAATCGTCGGTTCCTCGCTCCCTCGCAGACGGTACGACTCGACCATGCCGGAAAGCATCGGCACGTAGACCCGCTGATGGCTCAACGCCGGCCCAGCCACGGGGACCCCCGCCAACTGCGTTTTCCAGAGCAGTTTGCCGGTGTTACGCTGGAGCACATAAAGCTGCGAGGCATTGACCACGGCCACCGATTCCCGGTTGGCGCTTGGAACGAGGGTGGGATGCTCGGGCTGGCCGATCTGCTGGACCCACAAGGTCTGACCCGTCTCGGCGTCCATCGCGTGGAGCATCGCGCGATTGGTCGTGATCAGCAACGTCCCCTCATGCAGCACGATATGCTCGATACGACCGCGTCCCAGGTCCAATTGTACCTGGTTGAACCAAGCCTGAGTCAGGCCGTAGCGGGTGGCGCTCGGCTCGGGGCGCAACTCTCGCCCACCCGCCGCCGCGACCCCGGCCACGGTCAAGATCCCCAAAAGCGCCAACGGGAGACAGCAAACTCGGCAACACGACATGGACGGCCCTCACACGAGTCTCGAACACCGGGATCGCTCGCGCAATCGCAGCGTCCTGATTGACTAGTCGTCCTCGAATAGCCCCGCAAAATGTATGATAATTCGCGCGCCAGACAAACGCACGCGAAAAATACCGGGCCACCTCTCAGATCCCACCTCCCCAATCCCGCTCCCCTGTCCCCTCCCTCCTAGTCATTTCGACCCAACTCCATAGTCTGCCAGCAAATCCCCCCGCTTAGCGTTAGCAATTGGCCGTCATTTCTCAGTATAATTGACAGATTCACTGAATCTGGCGGAAGCGTCTGTAAAGGGACGTCTGGGGAGAGAGGGATTGATGGATTTGGAGCGATTAGGTCCCGAAGGCCACAAAGCAGTTCAAGAAATCCTTGGTTACCTGAACTATTCTTCGGGCACCCCCGATCCGCGCTTTCTCGGCAGTCTCAATCGGCTGGCGGGGCTCATCGCGGCGCTGCCTGCCCCCCGACGGGGATCGCCCCGCCGCCCCACCTGGCAGCTCCTCTCGGAGACGATTGGCCAGGGGATGGCCACATTGCGGGACAGCTCGGAGGCGTTTCGTCACATGGAACAGGCCGAGGCCGTGCTCCGGTTGGTCTTTGCCGAGGTCTTGCCGGCCTATCGGAAATTCCATCGGGACCTCCTCTATCACCAGACCGACGAGACGCTTTTCCAGCCCCTGTTTATCGGACGCGTCTGCGAGGCCGTGTTGGCCGAAGGGGGGCCGTGGGAAGACACGGAGCGGATTGTTCAAGGGGCCCTGAAACGGCTGAACGATTTTCTCGGCCATCGCCCCGTGGCCGTGCTGCGCAGTGCTCAGAAACTGCAACCCTATCCCCAGGAATGGGTTCGTCCAATTCCCCTGTATATCGCCGGCGCCGGCGTGGGCGTGGGGGTTTACCAGGAGTTGGTCGAAAAAGCGCTGGCGATCCTTCGCGCCACCGAGCCGATGCTCTTGCACCAGGCCTGGTTCGATCCAGAAGTCCTCGACGAGCTGGGGCTCGATCCTCGGGCCTTCGATTTTGAGCACCCGGTGAACCGTCGCCCAAACTATCACTTCGGCGGCTGGGATCCGCATCAAATCGATCTGCAGGGGCGCTACCGGCGGTTCGTTGTGCAGGAGGTGACGCTCAAGGCCCTGTTGAGTCGGGTTGACGAACGGCGGGACCTTCCGCGCGACGAGGTTCTCTTTGAGGCGGCCGCCGTGATGGCCGGCACGATGCTCATGGGAGCGGGCGTCTCGGGCAGCGGTCCGGAATCGCACGACTCGAGTGTCACGTTGGCCAAACTCTTGCCCCACATCGCCGCCTATCGCGATGCCTTTTATGAACGGCTCCTCGAACAACTCCCGGCGGATCATGCCGAACGTTTGCGAGCGGAGGCGGTCCAACTCCGCCAGCCGTTCGGCGGGGCGAGGCAACATCTCAATCAGACCCTTGCCCGGCGGCGGGCGGAACAGATGCAGCATGTCCACCTCGCGCTGCTGTTTGCCCGGATGGGCTACACCGAAGCGGCCGAGCGTCAAGTGGCCGTCGTCCCCGTGGCCTCGGCTCGCATGCGCACCGAAATGCACTGTCGCCTGACGGCCGGGCACCTTCTGGCCGACCGCGGCCGCCTGGAGGAAGCCGCACAGCGCTTGCCCGAGGTCGAGGACCTTCTCCACCGGGCGATCCACTGCGGGGCCTTGGTCGATCCGTGGAATATCCTCGGGTTCGGCGGGCAGTTTCCTTTGTTTCCCGCGGTGGAGAACAGCATCTACGATCACCGCGTCGATGAGTTGATCGAATTGATCAGCGAGATTTTTGGGCTCTATGCACGGTTGGAGAAAGCGGCAGCCGCCACCGGCCAGACGGCGCTTCGCCAACGACTTTCCGATCAATTGGCGGCCTTGGCCGCCTGGTGGGACAAGTTCGCCACTACCGAGGTCAGCGGCGTGGAGAGCATCTCCGGCCACCAGATGTGGGAATCGGCGGCGCAGGTCTCCACGGCCTTGGCCGCCTGGCACGAGGCCGGCACGGCCGCCGGCGACATCGGCTTCTGGCGTCAGTACGTCGAGCGGTTCAACTCCCCCAAGGCCTTTGCCTTGTTGGTCGAAGCGCTCTTGGATCAGGGCGACCGTGTGGCAGCGATGTCGCTCCTGACCTATTGGCTCAGCCGGGCGGACGAGATCTCGCTGGCTGAAGGGGACTACTCGTTCCATACCCTCGCCGTGCGTTGGATGGAGCAGTTGTGGGGACGGGAGGATGAATCCCGGCCCGGCAACACCCCGCCCCAAAGCTTGGAGGAGCGTTGGACGCAAGCCCGCAAGTTCCTCGATTATTTGGAGGCCAACGGCGAGACCTACTGGCAAGTGCCTTCCTTGGAGCTGGCCCGGCAACCATCGCCGGCGCCAAACGCCGAACCGTCGGAAGATGAGGAAGACGATCTGTTCGGCGCGGCTTATGAGAACGTCACCTACCGCGATACGACCGACGACGGATTCGAAGGGGAAATGCTGGAATGGGGCGAGCAGCCGACCGACTTCGAGTTGACCGCCGAAGCCGACCGCCTCGGCGACCGGTTGGTTTTCCTCCGCACCGTGGCGCGGCTTTGGAAACTGGTCGCCACGGCCATCACTGCCGAGGGCGTCGCGGCAACTCATCGTGAACCGCTGGGCGGCTGGCTCAATCAGGCTGTGCAGAACCGCGTGCAATTGGCCGAGTTGTTAAACGAGGTCCACCGCTACCACATTCCCCGGCCGCGCAGCACCCACGAATCGCTGGTCGAGTACGCTCAGCGTCAAGGGGTCAAAGAAGCCTTGCTTGATCGGGTGATCCTGACGAGCGTGGAAATGGCCGACGCCGCACGATTCCTCTGGGGCGCCGTGGCACAAGACGAGGTGCCCGAAGGGTGGGCGCCCTGGGAACTCCCCGCCCAGCGCGTGCTCCAAGCCGCCTCCCGCGCGGATGCACAGGCCGTCTGCGACGACTGGGACGAACTTTTGGAGATACTCCGAGGCCAGCCGCTGTTATACATTCCTACCTCCAAGGGCGGTAGCCCGCACCGGGTCGTCGCCTCGCGGAACTTGCAGCGCGTCTTGCACCGGCTCCTGGCGGCCACCGGCCGGTTGGGACTTTTGGCCCAGACCTACCAGTTGATCGGCACGATCCAAGAGATGGAACGCCGCCATCCGGTCGGTCCCGGCGCGTTCACCGAATTCGATCGGCTGTTCGAGACGGGTTGCCGGGCCATCGTGCAGTGCCTCGTAGCCTCCTCGGAAGACTGGTCTGCGCCGACGCGTACCCGCCGCACGCGCGGCCGGCGTTCCGAAGCGGATCTGATCGAGGTCCTCGAACGCGCGGTTGAACAGCTCCTCGCGCGCTGGCTCAACCATAGCCGCAACATTCGCCTGTCCGTTCTGGAGACCGTCAGCGAAGACAACCGCTGGCGAGAACTCAAACGCTTCATCGAGCGCTACGGCAGCGACTTGTTCACGCAGCGGTTTATGAATTTCGGCAATCTGCGGGCGATTCTCCATCAAGGGGCGGAAAACTATCTCCGCGCGCTCCAAGAGGATGAGGACGAGGAACGCCCGCGACTCGTCGAGGAATTGGGGGTGAAGATCCCGCTGGAGACCGCCGCCAGCCTCCTCGAGTTGTGTCTGGAAGCCGTCCTGGAAAACTACTCCGAGTATGTCGACTACAACAGCACGACTACGCAATCCGATCGCGGCGAGATGCTCTACCCCCTGTTGGACTTCCTCCGCTTGGAGGCGAGCTACGATCGCGTGGCGTGGAATCTCAAGCCGGTCGTCCTGGCCCACGACGTCTTGGTGCGTGCCGGGCGCGGCGAAGCGGCCGACCGTTGGCGCCAGGCGGTGATTCGCCGCACGGGCGGCGTCGCCGCTCAGCACCTCAAGCGGTTCACCCAGCTTTGCCAGAAGTATGGGATGCGGCTGCCGAGCATCGCCGACCGGTTGGGAGAACGGTTTGTGCGTCCCCTGGACGTGGATCGACTCTGTGCCCGCGTGCGGCCGGCGATCCAGGAGTTGCGCGGCGAGGGACCGTCGGCGTCGTTCGCTCAACTGGAGCGTGAGGTAGCTCAGTTCACCCAAGAGCCCAGCGGCGTAGGTTTCGACGTGCCTCCATGGCTGGAGGCCTTGGAAGACGAAGTCCAACAAGTCCGTCTGCGCACCAGCGACGAGGACGACCCCTGGGACATGCTCGGCCACGTTCCCCAGGCCAAGCTCTCGGTGAAGGAACTGGAACAGCAGATGGACGAGTGGGAATAGTCGCGTCCACCCCTTAGGCCTGCCGCGACGGCGTCGGCTGCCGGCTGACCTCATAGCGGCCGAAGACCATCCGGCCGGCGCTGGTTTGCAGGACGCTGGTCACGGAGATCTGCACGAGTTCGTTCAAGTGGTCCCGGCCGCCTTCGACGACGACCATCGTGCCGTCTTCCAGATAGCCCACCCCTTGGCCGGCCTCTTCCCCCGGCTTGATCAGCCGCACTTCCACGTGTTCGCCTGGCAGAAACACGGGCTTCAGCGCATTGGCCACGTCATTGAGATTGATCACTCCCACGCCATGCAGCCGAGCCACTTTGTTGAGGTTGTAGTCGTTCGTGACCAGTTTTCCCTCCAAGTGCTTGGCCAGGGCGACCAGCTTCAAATCGACCGACTGATTGGCGAACTCCGGCAAATCGCGGTCGAAAATCTGCATGTCGACTTCCGGGTTGTTGCGGAGCCGATTGAGGATATCGAGCCCCCGGCGTCCCCGGCTCCGCCGCAAACGGTCGGAACTGTCGGCGATGGCTTGAAGCTCGGTGATCACGAAGCGGGGCATGACCAGTTGACTGTCCAGCACATTCGTCTCAACCACATCGGCGATCCGACCGTCGATGACCACACTCGTGTCGAGGATATATGGGCGGCGTCCCTTGACCTCTTTGGAAAACTCCACGTAGGGGATGATGAAGCGGAAGTCGTTCCTTGTCTGCAGCAAGAGGCTGATACAGACATAGCAGAGCACCGCACTGAGAACGAGTTGAACGGCCGCGCGGGTCTTGAGGATTTGCGGACCAGCCGTTTCCAGCGAGGGGAACAACGGTGTCAGCGCCAATCCGGCCACGTAGGACAAAAACAACCCGACGATCAACCCGAAGTAGACGGCCGAGATGGCATCGAGTTGCTTGCGCGGCACTGCCGTGTCCAACGCAATCACACCGGCGGCAATCGCCAAGACGCCGAGGAACACGGCCCACGCCATCCACGGTGCATCCGTCGGTACTGCCCCGGAGGAGAGGATAAAGACCCCCAATCCGCTGGCAACCATCAAGAACACGCTGCGAAGGATGATCAGTCCCATAGGAGACGCCCCTTATAAAACGAATCTGGCCACCAGGAGAGTATAGGTCAACGACGCCGGTCGATCGGAACAATGGTCATGGGAATTGATTGTACGCGATCCATATGCGCCACGATAGCTATCCCCCACGCTTGGCTAACTCGGTGGCCAACGCCTCCCAGAGGGCGTCGAGCGACTGCGGGATGACATGGACCCCTGCCAGGACCGGCATGAAGTTGGTATCACCACTCCAACGAGGGACAATATGCCAATGAAGATGCCCTGGGAGTCCTGCCCCGGCCACCCGGCCCAGATTTAAGCCGATATTGAACCCCTCCGGGCGAAGGATGGCCTCCAACGCGCTGACCATCCGCGAGATCTCCTCGGACAATTCCGCTCGTTCTGGGGGGGAGAGTTGATCCAGCCGGCTACAATGCGACAGGGGGGCCACGAGCAAATGGCCGTTATTGTAGGGATAGCGATTAAGCACCACCAGCGAGTGCTTGCCGCGACGAACGACATAGCGGCGTCGAAAATCAGCCCCCCCGGCAGCGGCTTGACACAAGAAGCAGTCCGGATCGGCCCCAGCCAGGAAGTCGAGTTGTTTTTCCTGCGGCGCGGCTTCCGCCGTGGTGTTCTGAATGTACTGCAATCGCCAGGGGGCCCAAATCTGTTCGCTACTCACACGTTACTCGCATTCCAGGAGATACTTCCGAGTTTGGGACACGACGTCGATGCACTCAGGAAGTCAGATTTCAAGTAGCGAGTCTATAGGCGACTTGGCCTTGAGACAAGCGGTCTTCCCTATCCCCCCGCACGATTCGCCATGGAAACGATTTGGCGATCGTGTGGACGAAAAGAGAACGGGCCGGCTGACAGCCCTCGCCCGGTTGCCTCACAATGGGTAAACTGACTGAGCGGAGGCCGAGATGGACTCGCCCCCCGCTCCCGGTGGCCTACGTGAGCGCATGCCGATGGATTTTCGCGTCGATCTGGACATCTTCCGTGGCCCCCTGGACCTGCTGCTGTACCTGGTCCGCAAGCACGAGGTGGAGATCGTCGACATCCCCATTGCCCTGATCACCGAACAATACCTGGCCTATCTGGAGGTGATCAAGCAGATCGACTGCAACGCCGTGGGCGACTTCCTCGCCATGGCCAGCATGCTGATCGAGATCAAGTCGCAGCAGGTCCTCCCCCGTTATGACGAGGTCGAGGAACCCCTCGACGACCCCCGGGAAGAACTGGTCCGGCGTCTGCTGGAGTATAAGAAGTTCCGCGACGCGGCCAGCATCCTCGAAGAGCGGAGTCGTCAGTGGCAGCAGCGTTACCCACGCCAGGCCAACGACCTCCCCTCGCGCGAACGGAATCTGGTCGAGGAGCCGATCCAAGAATTGGAACTTTGGGACCTAGTCAGTGCCTTTGGACGGGTGCTCCGCGACTCGGTCTCCACGCAGCCTTCGAGTATCGTTTACGACGATACGCCGATCCATGTCTACATGACCCGTGTTTTTTCCCAGTTGCGGGAACGAGGCCATCTCGGCTTCGCCGATCTCTTTGAGCCGGGGATGCACAAGTCGAAGCTGATCGGGCTCTTCCTGGCCGTGCTGGAGTTAGTCCGGCATGCCGGGGTGCGCGTCGAGCAGAATCGCCAGTTCGGCGAGATTTGGATCCTCCCGCCGGTCGATGGGGCGGCCACGCTGGACCTTTCCCATGTGGACAATTACGACCACGCTCACAACAACGACGACTAGCCCCTCCAATCCCTCTCTCCCACGCTATGCTTCACGATCAGCCTGTTATTTCCTTGACCCACAAGAACTTGACCATCGAGGGATATTCGCGGGCCGCTGTGCAGACCTATTGGCGGATTCCGGAGTTGAAGATCGGTTTCGACTTGGGGGCCCAGCCCTGGTCGTTCATGGGGACGCCCACCTGGTTCATTTCCCACATGCACATCGACCACTTTATCGCCCTGCCGATGTATGTGGCCCGACGGCGGATGATGCGTATGGAACCGCCCACGATCTACCTGCCCGAGGCGGCCCTCGATCCGATCGAACGGATTTTGCGCCAAGTACGCAAACTCGACCGCGGCCGGTTGCCCTGCCGGCTGCTTCCGCTCACCCCGGGGATGGAAGTGGAACTATCCCGGGAACTGGTGGTCACTGTCTCCGCCACGAGCCACACGGTGCCGTCGTTGGGGTTTGTCGTCTGGGAGCGGCGTCGCAAGCTCAAGGCGGAGTACATGAACCTTTCGGGTAACGAAATCCGCGACTTGCGGCTCAGCGGGGTGGACATCACCCACGAACTGCGTGTCCCGCGACTGGCCTATCTGGGCGACAGTTCGCCGGCCGGCCTCGACATGTGCCCGGCGATGTATGAAGCCGAGGTCCTGATCCTCGAGTTGACGTTCGTTGCGCCGAGCCATCGCAAGGAGCGAATCCACAAGTTCGGCCATATGCACCTGGATGATCTCTTGGAACGCCGTCACCGGTTCGCCAACGAGCTGATCATCAGCTCGCATTTCAGCACGCGCTATCAGCCCCGCCAGATCCGCCACCATGTGGAAAAGGTTTTGCCCGACATGCTTGGCGGCCGGCTGCATCTGTGGTTGTAGAGAACGCCCTCTGTGGCTGTAGGGAACGCCCTCTGGGGCGTTTCGAACGAGGGCTTAGAGTCCAGGTTTGGCGTGACGTTTGGAACGCCACGGAGGGCGTTCCCTACAGCGTCCTCTCCCGGGATCTTGGACGTCTCTTTAGCAGCGCAGGGCTGCAACCATCCGGCCGCCGACGGCCAGGCCGTTCAGCAGCAAGACGGCGCCCAGGGCCAGTGCAGCCACCAAAAGCAGAAGCTGCGGCTCAAAGCCGACCAGGGCCAGGATGCCCAGCACGACGACGGCTAAGGCGACCAGGACCTTTGCGCCGGCCGCTCCCAGGGCGGTCTTACGAGTCGTTTCGCCCAGTCGCTGGGGATGGACGGTTGAAGCCCGTTCCGTTGCGGCACCGGCACTCAGTAGCAGCGCCCCGCCGAAGACGAGCATGGCCGCTGCGCTGAGCACGAGCTGCGTCATGCCTAGCAGGGCCAACACACCGAGCACGATCCCGGCCATTCCGGCTAGAAGCTCGGCGTTCATTCCGGCTTCGGCCACGGAGCCGGCCGCAGCCGACTTGGCGGCGACCGCTGCGCCTTCGGCCAGCAGGGCGACGCCAATCGCGATGATCGCGATTGTCAGCATGTAGAGCGGTTCTACGCCGGCCAAGCCGAGAATCGCCAAAATGGCCGCCGTGACGCCCGCCAGGGATTCCAACATCGAGCCTCCGGCCGCAATTTCGGGCTTTGTCTCCTCATGCTCCGGCCGCTCCGGGGGCCCAATGTTTTCCACGTTCACCACCCTTCCCGGTTCTTCCGGCAACGGTTTGTCCGGTCCTACAGTTGCCATCACAACATCCTCCTTTGGTTCCTCGATGCGATCAATTACGACTTGAATTCTGTCCTTCAGAGTCTCCGCATCCGCGGACGACCCCAAGGTCGCGACAGAAGATCAGTTTGCAATTGTCGTGCCACCGGGAAGCCTCTTGGCAGAGGAGCTTTCGCCTGGGTTTTCGCTGACTGCGCTGTGAATCGTCACCCCCAATCATCACAAGTCACCTATGCTTTCTCACCCCGCGTTCCTGCCGGATCCAGTTAACGAAGAGGAAGGAATAGCCCGGGGGAGGCAGACGGCTCGCACCCGCACGGCAACATCGATGTTCGCCACGGCATGGGGGGGAGGCAAGCCAGGAATCGCGGCCATGGGCTTGCTCCCCTCATCCCGGCTGGTCCCACGGGGATGCCCCTGGGCCAGGTTCTTCGAGCAGGGTATCATGAAGGGTTGATGACAGTAATCTAGGGGCATGTGTTAGGACACCGGTTCCCTGCCGATTCGATCCCGCAAAGCAACGTGAACGACAATCCGACCACACCCCGACGCGTCGCCGTGGTGGGCGGTGGTATTTCTGGCCTAGCCGCCGCCCATCGCCTGCTCGAACTCGATCCTTCTGTGGACTTGACCCTTTGGGAAAGCAGCTCGCGTCTGGGCGGCGTGCTCTCCACGGTGCACGAGGAGGGCTACCAGATCGAGCAGAGCGCCGACAATTTCATTACCACGGTCCCCTGGGGCATAGACCTCTGCAAGCGTCTGGGACTCGGCGAGCAAGTGGTCCAGACCAATCCAGCCCATCGGCGGACCCATGTGATTCGCGCTGGGCGCCTGCACCGGCTTCCCGACGGCTTTCTGATGATGGCCCCGACGCGCCTGTGGCCCCTGGTCGTCACGCCGATCCTCAGCCCCTTGGGCAAGGCCCGCGCGGCAATGGAATACCTCATCCCGCCGCGTTCCGACGACCGCGACGAGAGCATGGCCGAGTTTGTGCGCCGGCGTTTTGGGGAGGAAGTCTTCGCGCGACTCGTCGAGCCGTTGGTCAGCGCCGTTTATGCGGCCGACATGGAAAAGCTCAGTGTGCTGGCCACCCTCCCGCGCTTTCGCGAAATGGAACGGGAGCACGGCAGTCTGATTCGGGCGATGCGTCGTCAGATGGCTGCGCGTTTGACGTCGGCCGGCGAGAGCGGGGCCCGCTACAGCATGTTCGTCACACTCCGGGAAGGCCTGACGAGTCTGACCGACGCGCTTGCCCGTCGCCTTCCCTCGCGCGCCGTGCGGCTGGATATGCCCGTCCAGCGGATTCGCCGGCTGGGCGATGCCTGGCAACTGGAACTGTTTGGCGATGGCCAGGAGCGGTTCGATGCGGTCGTGCTCGCCACGCCATCGCACGTGACCGGCCGGCTGTTGGCCTCGGTCGACGCCGAGTTGTCGGAGCTTCTTGGGCGTGTTGAGCACTCGGGCACGGCGGTCGTCTCGGTGGCTTATCGGCGTGATCAGATCGCCCATCCGCTGGACGGGATGGGCTTTGTCGTGCCCGCCGTGGAGAAGAGCCCGATTCTGGCCGTCAGTTTCAGCAGTCAGAAGTACCCTCATCGGGCTCCCGAAGGCCGGGAACTGTTGCGTGTGTTTGCCGGTGGGGCCCGCCACGAGGAATTGGCCGAAATGCCTGCCGGTAAACTCGTCCCTCTCGTCCTGGGCGAATTGCATCGCTTGCTAGGGATTAAGGGGGCGCCGATCTATCAGAGTGTGGCCCACTGGCCAAGCACGATGCCCCAGTATCATGTGGGCCATCGGGAACTGGTGGCCCAGATCGAGGCGCGCGCCGCCGCTCTGCCCAACCTCGCCCTGGCCGGCAACGCCTATCACGGCGTCGGAATCCCCAACTGCATTCACAGCGGTGAGTCAGCCGCCGAGTCGGTGCTAGGACGAAAGACATCGTGAGAGCAACCCGTCTGGCCGCTCACTTCCCCTTGAGCTCTTCCAACCGGAGCTTGGCCTTCTTCTCTTTGAAGCCTTGCAGTTTGGGGAGGGCCTTTTGGTACCAGTAGGCCGCCCGGCCACGGTAGCTCTCGCGGACGTTTTCCTCGACCGTCCGGGCCGTTTCGTACCACTGTTCGGCCAGGTTGAACAACTCGCCCGCCTCCGGTTTCGACTTGGCACGGGCCAGGGCCAATTCGGCCTCGGCCAGCGCCTTGAGCTTTCCGTCGCTTCCCTTGGCCAGCATCGGCAAGCCTTTCGTCCAGGCCTCGTCGGTGTTTTGCACGAAACAGTAGTACTGGCCCTGGACCAGGTTCGCCGCCGCATTGTCGGGATCGTCGGCCAGCACCTTTCCCGCCTGCAGGAACCGCTCGTGCTCTTCCTTCAGCCGGGGGAGCGACTTGACCAGTTCGATTGCCTGCTTGGTCATCGCCGTGTCGCGTCCCAAGGCCATGTTCTGCGCGGCGCGGGCCAGACGCAACGCCGATTCATAGTCGTTGGCGGCAATGAACTCGTCGGCCAGATTCAAGGCCCCGCGTGCCAACTCCTTCTTGTTCCCCGAACCAATCCGGGACTCGGCCACATCGGCCAAGGTGCTGATCAGTTGTTCCCGGGCATCGATGTCGTAATGCTTGGCGGTCGCTTCGAGCACCTTGCGCAACAATTCCGGATCGCCGGCGCTGATGGCCAGATCGCGAGCCTGGCTCAACAAAACATAGCGGATCACCGGCTCGTCCGGCGTCTCCAGGGCTTCTTTGAGGAGGACCTCGGCGAAGGCCTTTTTCTTGGCCGGGTCCTGGGCCTTGTCAAAGTCGTTGCGATGGATCTTGCGCACCTCGGCCAGAGCGGCCGCTTGCTCGGCCGGCTCGGGCAACGCCAGCTTCGACGGCTTTTGGGCCGGTCCACCGGCCGCAGGCTTCGCCGGAGGTTTTTTCGATGGCTGTTCCGCCACCGGCGGGACCGCCGGTTCCGGTCCCAACTCGGCCAACAACGCGGCCACCGGCAGTCCTTGCTGGCTGGCCTGATCGCACAACTGCCGGGCCAATCGCTTGTCGCCCTGCGGATCGAACGTCAGAAACGCGGCCTTCGGTACCAGCGATGTCGCCCCCTCAGTCAGTCTTCTCTCAACCAGAAGCAGGGCCAAGGCCGCTGGAAGGTCGGCGATTGTGAAACGAAGCTCCTGGTGGCCTCCGTGGACCACCAGTTCCTCGGTTGTGGCACGACGGACCGTCAGCTTGCGTCCCTTCACCTCCAAGACGTCCCCCGGTTTCAACTCGGCCATGGCACTGCGCACGGCACGCCAGAACACGCTGAGCGATTCGGAGATTTCTTGCAGGCGATTGAGTTCCATCAACTCCGCAGCCTTCACCTGGCTGGCGGCCAACGCAAGCTGTTCGCCTGCCACGATCAGGTCACGCTTGGCCAGAGCCGTCCGAACGGCTTCGAACGACTCGGCCGCGTTCCTTGCGGGAGTCACAGGCGGCGGCAAAGGTTCGACCGGCGGAGATGCCGTTTCCCCAGACGCCGACGTCGTGGCCATCGCTGGCTCCTCCGGCCGAACCGCAGCCGGGGCCGAGGGCTTCTCAACCGGGGCGGTCGTTGAAGGGAAACTCGATCCTGTGGAGGCCGGAGGGGGGTTGGCCGACCGCGTCGGACGGGTGGGCTTTGTCCCCAGGGCCACTGGCGGCGTCGGCTCGATGGTCGGAGGCGTGCGACTGGTCACCATCCACACGATCAAGGCGACCAGCAACAGAATCACGCCGCTCAAGGCCCCAATCACGGCCTTCGCCACCGGGGGGATGGTCACGGCCGATGCCGCCGCAGCCGGCATGGTGGGGGGCATCTTCGGATCTTCCGCGGCGTAGCCCACGTCCCGGTAGTTGACCGGCGGGGCCGCCGTGGACATCGTCGAGGCCATGTCCCTCTGAGCTTGGAGCCAAGCGTCATAGTTGGCTTTGCGTTTGGGATCAAGCAGACAGAGTTTGGCCGCGATCACCTCTTGGAGAAGACGCTGAGCCTCCGCCGCATGGGGGCCTGTCTGGTGATAACGCAACTGCTCCATCTGCCGGTCGGCCGCCCTGGCGATGACGAGCAGGTCGGACTCGAACAGTTCGTTGCCGGTGAGCAGATAGAAGTTCGGCGGGCGCTGCGGATCGTGAATCCCCAACCATTGGAGATAGGGATCGAACACTTCAGCCATTGCGTCACCAACCCTTTCCGCGGCCACCGGGCCGATTCTCGTATTATGCGGGCCGCCTCCGTCCGACGCAAGGAACCGCATCCGGCCGTTTTGCCCAGGCACTTGTGGCGGGAGACCTCACGTCGTTGAGTCCATCACAGTTCCCAACGCCAGAGGGGCCCCCCAGGAAAAACCCCCACACCGCATGGAAAACCGCTCCCCGACATGCTATAGAAGGGGGCGGAGGGGGATTAACGTGCCTTTGCTGATTGGAGTGCCTCGATGAAAAGCTCCCGTGCAACGCTTCGCGTGACGACCGTCCTCGTCCTCCTCGTGGCCTTCACGTCCTCCTTGTTCGCCGAGGACATGCGGCAGCGCAAGAAGCTGATCGCTACCGGTTGGGACAACCCCGACAGCCAGCGGCTTTTGGACCACCTGCCCGAGATCGAACGCCAGCCGTTCGACGGCGTGGTGATCGAAGTCACCGGCAAAAAGCCCGACGGCAAGCCGTGCTCGATTCGCACGACTTTCCACAATCAGCCCTGGGACCAGGAGTGGTTCCAACCGGTCGTTGATCAACTGAAAGCCTGCAAGTTTCAGCGGTTGACGGACAACTTCATCACCCTCGGGGCCAATCCGGGGAACGTTGATTGGTTCGACGACGCGGGCTGGAAGAACATCGTCGAGCATTGGCGCATCGGGGCCTGGATCGCCAAGCAGTCGGGCTTCAAAGGAATCCTCTTCGATCCCGAGCCTTATACCGAGCCGTACGTCCAGTTCAGCTACCACGCCCAGCCGGATCGCGACAAACACAGCTTCAACGAATACCATGCCAAGGCTCGCCAGCGGGGACGCGAGATCATGCAGGCGGTCGTCGAAGAATATCCCGACATTACGATCTTCTGCTACTTTCTCAACAGTGTTTGCATGCAGGCCACCGGCCGACCTGATCCACGGTTGGCTTTGGCTTCGCACCACTACGGGCTGTTGCCGGCGATGGTTGACGGCTGGCTCGATGTCGCACCCCCTACGGTCCGGATGGTCGACGGTTGTGAATCGGCCTATCGCTACAACAGCATCCAGCAATATCTGGAGGCGGGCCTGGGAATCCGCGGCTGCTGTCAGGAGCTTGTCTCGCCGGAAAACCGGGCCAAGTACCGCGCGCAGATGCAGGTGAGTTTCGGGATGTATCTCGACGCCTATTGGAACCCCAAGGAGTCGCCCTGGTACATCGACGGCCTGGGCGGCTCGCGGGTTGACCGCCTGCGAGCCAATACGGCCACGGCCCTGCGCGTGGCAGATGAGTATGTTTGGGTCTACGGCGAAAAGTTCCGCTGGTGGCCTACGCCCAACGGTGGCGTGCGCAAAGAGTATTGGCCCGAGGCTCTCCCCGGTTGCGACAAGGCCCTGCGCTACGCCCGTGACCCGAACGACTACGGCCGCACCGAGATCGCTGAACTTCGGAAAGCCGGGAAACTGGTGAATCTGGCACGCAACGGCCACTACAGCGAGGAAACGGCCAAGACCTTCGCGGGCACCGACGAGTCGTGGCGCGAAGGGCGTGCCCCGGCCGGCTGGACCGTCTGGCAGGAGGCGAAGTCCCAAGGCAAGTTTACCTGGGACCGCAAGACCGGCGCACAGGATAAAGGGGCAGCACTTGCCACGGGGGTGGCTGGCGGCTGTTTCATCCAGTCCTATCCGGTCAAGCCAGGCGAGCGCTATACCGTCCGCGCCGCCGCCAAGCTGCAAGGCCAAGGGGCCGGCAACCTCCGCGTCCGCTGGCAAACCCCTGAAGGGACCTGGACCCACGAACTTCTCGACAAGCTGATCTTCTGCGACAATCCGCAAGGCGAGTGGACCGAGCTGTTCGGCGTCGTCGAAGTCCCTGAAGGCGTCGGCCGGTTGGTCCTGCTTCTCGGCGTCAGCGGTCAACAATCGGCCGAAGATAAGCTCTGGTATGACGACGTGGAAGTGTATCGGCTTCCCTGACTAAACGCAGGAAAAGGACGAATGACGAAAACTAAATGACGAAGGAATGACGAAGCACAAATGACGAAAGGTTGAAGCGGCACGCGGTCATTCGTGCTTTGGTCTTCGTGCTTCCTTCGTCATTTAGTTTTCGTCATTCGTCCTTCCCTCGCCCTTCCGATTCGCGCAACCTCGCCACGCTCTCCTCCACGCGCAAGAACGCCGCGCTCTGCGGCACTTCGGCCCCTTGGCGCAGCTCGGCGAGCAGATCGCCGAGTAGTTCGCGTTCGAGCCATTGGGCCAGCCAGGCGGCGCGGCGCTGAGCGTATTGGGCTTGTAGCCGACCGAACAAACGGCCGGCGGCCTGGCGCACGCCTTCACTCGTCGTGCTTACCACGGCCTCGCCGCCGACGGTGATTCCGCCGGTGATTGCCGCTTCCCGGGCGAGTTCCACCGCCGTGTGCCCGGCCGCTTGAATCGCCAGATCGCCGGCCATAACCCAGCCGCTGACGGCCAGGGTGATCGTAATCGCCGGTCGGGCCAAGGCCGCCGCATGATCCAAGGAACGCAGGAACATAACCGCCCGTGGATTCCGCTCGCGCCAGGCGTTCAACTCCTCCCGCAGGAAGACCCGGTAGTCGTCGTCCACAGCCGGCAGTTCGGCGTGGGCCGCTTCGATGTGGGCAAGCAAGTTTTGCCGGGAGTGGCCGCTGAGCAACTGCAAGAGGCGTGGGCGGAGCGTCTCGTTGCCCACCTGGGCCAGCCGGTCCAACTCGTCAAGCATCTTCTCCACGGCCAGCACAATTGCCCCGCGTTCCTGACGCCGAAAGGCCTCCTGGGCGTCAATCCCCTCCGGCTGGGAAAGATTCCAGACGGCGCGGATTGGCCAGGTGAGCCCTTGCCCGAGTGTCCGATAGAAGCCGTGGATGCTCCGCGACCAGGTGCTGCGGTTGGCGTCCCACCAGGCGCCGATCTCGTGAACCAGGATCCATGGTGGAAGCGCTGGCCAAGCCACTCGGGCCATTTCTGTCGCCGAGAGGGCATCGCGGGCCGCGGCAAAATCGTCGGCCGCCGCGCAGACTGTGGCCAGGTATGCCGGGACCCCCGCCTCGGTGTCAAGCACGCGGCGCAAGGCCCCACGGAGCGTGCGGATCTTGATCTGGTCAAAGTGCAGCGCCGCCAACTCTTCCCGCAGACTCGACGGAGCACCTGGCGCCTGCCGACCGTCCGGGCCGACCGCATGAAACGGCAAACGGAGTTCGCGTGCTGCCGCACGGTCCAAGGGGACGACGTAAACCAACTCGGGATGAGCGCCCGTCTGGGCGCGGAATGTGTCCAACCACAGCGGCCAGTAGGGGCGGTCCCCTTCCAAGTCGACCTGGTTGAACACCACGATGAACGGCTTGTCGGCCTGGACCGCTTCGCGGAAAAACTGCTTGACCGCCGCATCGTTGTATTTCTGCTGCGTCAGCACGGCGACCAACACATCGGCCGCCTGACGAATCGCATGAGCCCGTTGCCAATTCACCTTGGCATCGGAGTCGACGTCCGGCGCGTCCAACAACAAGAGCCGCTCCGGCACGTTCTCGCCGCGACGCCAGAAGAGCAGGTTCTCGGGCGACTCTTCCAAGGCCTCGTCGGCCGACTTCCACGCCCGAAGGGAAAAATTCTCGAACAGCCGGGGCAACGTGTGCTGGTCGTCGATCCCCGGCGGGACCAGACAGACCGGATGCTTGGTTCCCGCCGCCAGGGGGCTCACCGCACTCGCTACTTCGCCGGCTAGATGATTGAACAGGAGCGACTTACCGATGTTCGTTCCCCCGACAATCGCCACGACCAACAGCGGCTCGCTCTCCAATTGCGGGCGGAGTTTGTGGGCCAACAGTTCGAACCACTCCTCTCCCTCCGGCGTCGGCACCCCGATGCGCGCGGCCGCGGGCACCAAAGCCGCGATTGCCTCATCGAGTTGTCGGACCTGAGCGGCCCAGCCAGCAAAGTCAAGCGACATGGGAATTGGGGAGTGGACAGCCAGCGTTTGGTTCTTACGTCATCACTGCCGCACGCATCTGGCGCAGCAATTCACTTAACGGCCTCGCCGCGTGGCGGGTGGGCTTGCCCGCCGTTGCCCCGCAGCCCTGCTACAAAACGTCTTCTACCAAGATACCGTATGGCAGGCCAACCCATAAGGCGGAGCGACGGACAGCCGCAGGATCGGATCGTCTGAGCGAGGCAAACGGCTTCATCCCACGGCAGTCACCCCTCGGGCCCCGCGACCACCAAGGCCACCGATTGGCCGATGCGAGAATGATTGAGCACCAAAGCCACTGGGCGACCGAGTGGGGCCGGTTTGCCATGGATCACGTTGACCGGACAGGCCGGATCGGGCCGGGTGTAGTTGAGCGTGGCAGGGATTTCGCCTTTTTCCAAGGCCACGACACTGGCCGCCATCTCCACGGCCCCGGTGCCGGCCGAGAGATTGCCAAAGTAACTCTTTGGCGCCGTCACCGGCACATCGCCGAGCGTCTCGCGAATCGCCTGCGCTTCGACCTGATCGTCGAACGTCGTGCTCAGACCGTCGGCGTTGACGTGTCCGATGTCGTTTGGGCGCAGGCCCGCCCGGTCCAACGCCTGGCGGATCGCGGTTCGCATGGCAGTCCCCTGGAGCGGTTGGCCCGGCCGATGGGGCTCGAAGGCGTTGGCGAAAGCGAGGATTCGGGCGAGAATTCGGGCACCTCGGGCTTCGGCATGCGGACGACTTTCGAGCACAAACGCGCCGGCCCCTTCCCCGTGCACCATTCCATCCCGGTCGGCGTCGAACGGACGACAGGCGGCGGCCGGCTCGTCGACACGCTGGGAAAGCTGGTAGGCACCCCGGCGGACCCAAATCGTCGGATGGTTACGGGAACTGGTGCCGCCGGCAATCATCGCGTCGGCCTGGCCCCGCTGGATGACGCGAATCGCCTCGCTGAGGGCCGAAAGGCTGGAGACCTCGGCCAGAGTGAGCGAGTTGTTGGGTCCTCGGGCATCCCGCGCGATTCCGATATGGCAGGCGGGCATGTTTGGGAGATACTTGAGCATCCACAGGGGGAACAACTCGGCCATTGCCCGTGGGCCCCACCGCTGGAAGTCAAACTGTCCGTCAACCAGACACGCCCGGTAGGCGTTGACCATCTCCTCCAGCTCGGCCGCGATCAGATCGGCGCCAAAGACGACCCCCAGGCGGTCTGGATCGACGTTGTCCAACTTGGCTTGGGTGGCCGCCTGCTCGGCAGCCGCAAAAGCCAACTGGATGTCGCGGCTCATGACCTTCAGGGCCTTGCGTGGGCGGACAAACTTCAGGGGATCGAACGCCTCGATTTCCGCCCCTAACGGCGCCGGCAGATCGCTGCCGTTAAACGCCGCCAGCCGACGCACCCCACTGCGGCCTTCCCGCAGCGCATCCCAGAAGGGGTCGGTCCCGATGCCAATCGGGCTGACGACCCCCATGCCGGTGATAACAACTTCCTGCGTTGGCCCCATGCCAGTTCCGTGCAACCGTTCAGTATTCCTCTAATTGGCCGACAAACGCGCCCCGTCTGCCTCCAAAACCTTCCTAGGGTAATTAGGAAGGGCGATCGGGGCAAGAGCTAACGACACGGGGGGCAATTCCATTCTACCCAATCTCCCTTTCGTACAACCGATACGTCTTATACCGTTTCGCCCCGACCCGTTCAATTGTCCGATTGACCGCCTCGTTGTCTTCGAGTGTCCAACCGAGTTCGGCCCCTGTGTAGCCGATTTTGTACTTCCCATAATGGAGGGTTCGAAGGATCAGCAACTCGCTGATCCCACGCCGCCGGTATCCCTCCAGCAGCACGAGCACCGCCATTCGGGCGGTCTTGATCCGTGGTATCCGGTAGGCCAAGCGTGCCAGGCCAATCGGCAAACCGCAGGTCGTCAACCGACCGTTCAAGGGCTGGATGGCTTCGTTGATGTCCGGGAGCGTGATCGAGAAGCCGACCGGTTTCCCCTCCACCTCCGCCAACAGCACCTGTTCTTCGATGGCGATTCGCGACAACCGCTTGGCGAAGTAATGAAACTCGGCATCCGTCAATGGTACAAAGTCCCAAAGGTCTTGACGGGCGCCGTCATAGACCTGGTGACAGCGCTGCACTTCGGCCTCGAAATCCTGACGGTTGAAGGGGCGAATCGTCACACCACTGCGCCGGGCTAACCGTTCACTGTGACGATGCCACTGCGCGACCATGTCGTAGGGATCGTCGAACCACCAGGCGTACAGGTCTTTGGCCTTGCGCAGGCCCCACGATTCCAACAGTTCGGCGTAGTACGGCGGATTATGGTTCATCAAGATCCGTGGCGGCGTGTTGAACCCGTCGATCAGCAAGCCGCAGACGTAGTTGGGCGAATAGTCGATCGGGCCGAGGAGCATCGTGCGGCCGCGGGCACGCAACCAGCCGGCGGCCGCCTCCAGCAGGGCGTGGGCCACGGCCGGATCACGTGGCGCCTCGAACATCCCGAAGCTCCCCACGTTGGTCCCGTGTTGCTGGTTGTAGTGGGGATCATCGCTGACCAGAATTCGACCGACCGCCCGGCCGTTTTCCAATGCCAAAAACTGGGTTGCCTCACCGTGCAGGTAGAACGGATGTGTCTTGCGGTTCAGGAATTCCTTGACATCAACCAACAGCGGCGGCACCCAGCAGGGATCGTCGCCGTAGATCCCCCAAGGAACCCGGATGAACTGGTTCAGGTCGCGGCGCGACGTTACTTCACGGATTTCCACGGCAGTGCTGCTTTGAGGGGTCCAGGTCATAAAGACGGTACGTTTTCGTGCGTTTCGTGCCTCCCCGTTCCAGGCTGCCCCGTGACAGGGAGTTCGATTCCAAGACCCACGAGAACTCGGCTTCCTCGAGTTGCCACTCCAGCGCCTTGGGCAACAGGCCGTGTAACAGCACCAAGCCCACGCCTTGGAGTTGATACTCGGGAAGGACATTCGCGCTAATAATCCGAACTTTCTTGATCTTCTCCTTGTTCCACAATAGACGCAGGAACCCAAAGGGGAAGAGCCGGCCGTCGATGGCCTTAATCCGTGGGTTGAAGTCCGGCAGGCAGAATACGGCGCCGATCATCCGCCCGTCGATTTCTGCCCCCACGGCCAACTCGGGGACGATCAAATGACGCAGGCCGCGAGACACGTGGCGGATCTCATTCGGCGACATCGGCACGAAGCCCCAGGTGTTGGTCAACGAACGGTTGAAGACGGTCAAGAAATCCTCGACATCTTCGACAAACCGCGACGTGTCGAGCGACCGCAGACGGATCCCATATTCGGCGATCATGTGCTCCACGAGATGCTCGTAACGTGCACGCAGCCGTGGCAACATGTCGACCTGCCCCTCATAGGCGTAGAGATCCTGCGTCTTGCGGAAGCCGTAACCCTCCAACAGTTCCGCATAGTACGGCGGATTGTAGGTCATCATGAACGTCGGCGGGGAATCGAAGCCGTCGATCAATAATCCCACCTCGTAGTTCATCGAGGGGCTGATCGGCCCGCGCACCTTGCTCAACCCACGCTCGGCCAACCAGCCGCACGCGGCGTCCAACAGCCCGTGAGCCACCTCCGGATCGTCGACACACTCGAAGAAGCCGAAGAAGCCCCGCGCGTCCTGATAACGTGCCAAATGCCAGCGGTTCTCAATCGCCCCGATCCGTCCACACACCTCGCCGTCGCGCGTGGCCAAAAACGTCTGGATCGCGGCGTTCTCGTAGAACGGGTGGGGGCGGAAGTTGACCATTTCCTGCAAATTGCCGCGAAGCGGGGGGACCCAATGCGGATCGTCGCGGTACAGCGTCCAGGGGAACTGGACAAACTGCCGTTGCTGACGCCGGGTCGTGACAGGTTGGACAACTACTTGAGACATATCGCTTCATTCAGGCGGAGGTCAGGCTTGCAATCCGGCCCTTGGTGACGGGGGTTAGGGATCCAGGTCGTATAGACGATAGGTTTTGTTCCGCTGAGCCCCGCCTTTTTCCAGGCTGCCACGGGAAAACGCATTGGACTCCAGGACCCAAGAAAACTCTGCCTCTTCGACCCCCCACTCCAACGCCTTGGGGACCAAGCCGGAGTGCAGCACCAGCCCCACTCCCGACAACTGATACTCAGGCAACACATTCGTGCTGATCATCCGCAACCGCTTAATCTCTTGCTTCGCACGCAACAGGCGGATGAAACCAAACGGGAACAGCCGGCCGTCGATCGCTTTGATCCGCGGGTTGTAGTCGGGCAGGGCAAACACGGCCCCGATCACCCGCCCGTCAATCTCGGCGGCCAAGGCCAATTCCGGCACGATCAAATGACGCAGCCCCTTGGCCATGTGCCGGACCTCGCCGTCCGACATCGGCACGAAGCCCCAGGTATTGGTCAACGAACGATTATAAATGTCCAGAAACGTCGTCACTTCTTCCAGGAATCGCGAGCGATCCATGGGCCGCACAGTGACGTGGCAATACTCCTTGATCTGTTCGGCGATCGGCCCCAGCTTGGCCGTCACTTTGGGGAGCATGTCGACATGCCCTTCAAAGGCATACAAATCCTGCGTCTTCCGGAATCCGTAGCTCTCAATCAGCCGCGCATAATACGGCGGATTGTAGGTCATCATGAACGTCGGCGGCGTCTCGAAGCCTTCGATCAGCGTCCCCAACTCGTAGTTCATCGACGGATTCGTCGGGCCGCGGAGGCTGGCAATCTCCCGCTCGGAAAACCACCCCCGCACGGCGTCGAACAACCGGTGGGCCACCTCCTGGTCGTCCACACATTCAAAGAACCCAAAAAACCCCCGCCGCTCCTGATACCGCTCAATGTGCCCCTCATTCAGAATCGCCGCAATCCGCCCGCAGATCTGCCCCTCGCGATACGCCAGAAAGGTCTGGATCCGATTCCGCTCGTAAAACGGGTGCCACCGGTAGCCGACCAACTCCGCCTGGTTCTGCCGCAACGGTGGGATCCAATTCGGATCGTTGCGATAGAGCGTCCACGGGAAGGCCAGAAACTCCTTGCGTTGACGGCGGGAGGACACCGGTTGGACAACCACGTCAGGCATGGGATTACACTTCGCTCAAGACAAGCCGCTGACAGGGCTGCAACGTGGCCGCGAGAGGGCAATTGCACTAGCACTGCCACCAGAACAGGGCGGGAACACGCAGGAATGGTACAGTAAGGATTGTAGTTAGCCCACAAGCCCCCTGTCAAGCGGAGCGTGAGACGCGGACGTGGCAGATCCTTCGGGCCGTTGCCAATCCGGGCGTCTTGCCTGAACCGTAGCACAAGCGTCCCGCTTATGTCCTGTCGGCCAGGCATCCAGCTTGGGGCGTAGCACAAGCGTCCCGCTTGCGTTCTCCCAGCCAGGCATCCAGCCTGAGCCGTAGCACAAGCGTCTCGCTTGTGTTCTCCTAGCCAGGCATCCAGCCTGAGCCGTAGCACAAGCGTCTCGCTTGTGTTCTCCCAGCCAGGCATCCAGCCTGAACCGTAGCACAAGCGTCTCGCTTGTGTTCTCCTAGCCAGGCATCCAGCCTGAACCAGAGAAGCTGCCAGGTGCGTCTCAGGCCAGATGCCGATACCACCCTCTGGGAGGTAACCCAGGAGTTTGCGATTTCAGGCAGAGGGGGGATATGGTAGGATTTTGGAGAGTCGAGAAAGGAGTGAGGGGTTCGCGCTGATGGCTAGAGTGTTGATCACCGGTGCCAATGGCTTTGTGGGAGCCCGATTGGCACATGTGCTTGCACGCCGGGGGGAAAATGTCACCTGTTTGGTTCGCACGACCTCGCGGCTTGATCGCCTCCAGGGAGGGGGTTTTCGCGTCGCGTACGGCGATGTCACCGATCCGAAGAGCTTGACCGCCCCGCTGGCCGACCAAGACTATGTGTTTCATGTGGCCGGCTGCACGAAATCGCTCCGTCCGCGGCTCATGTATCAGGTCAACGAAGAGGGGACCCGGAATGTGATGGCCGCTTGTGCCCAGCAGACGCGGCCGCCGGTGGTCGTCTCTGTCTCGTCGCTGGCTGCCGCCGGCCCTTCGCCGCGTGGCCGGTTGCGGGTGCCCGAGGACCCCCTCTGCCCCGTCTCCCATTACGGCATGAGCAAACGGGGGGGCGAACGGGCGTGCGAGCAGTTCGCCGATCGGGTACCGATCACCGTCATCCGCCCGGCGATTGTGTTTGGCGAGTCCGATCCGATCAGCTTTGAGCTGTTTCGTTTCCCCGCCCGCTCACGGCTTCATACCGTTCCCGGCTATTTGCCCAACCGCTTCTCGCTTATCCACGTCGACGATCTCGTGGAGTTGATGATCCTGGCGGCCGAGCGTGGTCGGCGTCTTCCGGCACCCGATGCCAGCGGCCAAGTCACCAGCAGCCAGGGCTACTATTTTGCCGCTTGCCCCGAACATCCCACCTACTATCAGCTCGGTCATCTGGTGGCGCAAGCCCTCGGCCATTGGGTCGGGGTGCTCCCGTTTCCCACGATGGCCGTCTGGCTCGTTGCGACTTGCGGAGAGTTGTTCGGCCAATTGCGCCGCCGGCCCCTCTTCCTCGATTTTGACAAAGCCCGCGAAGCCACGGCCGGCTCCTGGGCCTGTTCCCCCCAAGAGGCTCTCGACGACCTCGGCCTCACCTTCCCCGTCTCGCTCCTTGACCGCATGCGTCAAACCGTCCGGTGGTATCGCGAGCAGGGCTGGCTGTGAGGATTCATTCCCCACTCCCCACTATCCGCTCAATCATTCGCGTTGTCGAATATCCCGCCTTTACTGCCGTCAGTACGACCTGTCCCCCATACCCCTGCACAATCTCCTGGCCGACGACTTGTTCGACCGTGTACTCGGCCGACTTGACCAACACGTCGGGCCGGACTTGTTCGACCAAGGGGCTCACGCTCGGCTCGTCAAACACAACCACATGATCGACGCAAGCCAGGGCGGCCAGCATGGCGGCCCGGTCGTGTTCGTGAATGATCGGACGGTTTGGGCCTTTCAGTTCCCGCACGCTGCGGTCGCTGTTGAGCCCCACCACGAGCACATCCCCTAGGCTGCGGGCTTCCTCCAACGAGGCCACATGCCCTGGATGCAGCAAGTCGAAACAGCCGTTGGTCATCACGATCCGCCGACCCAATTGACGATGCATCTGAAGCTGGACTTGAAGTTCCTCGCGGGAGACGATTTTCGGCTTCGTCGAGAAGCAACTCCGTTCGACCTCGGCCAGAAGCTCGCGGCGCGTGATCGGTACCACGCCGAGCCGCTCCACTTCCAGCCCGCCGGCCAGATTGGCCAGTGTAATCGCCTCGGGATAGTCGGCCCCTAGGGCTAAGCAATAGCCCAGGATGCTCAGCACCATGTCGCCGGCTCCGGTGATGTCGCAGACCTGCCGCGGCCGAATCGGAAAGTGCCGGCTGCGGTGCTGAGTGTCGGCCCAGGCGATTCCATCACGATCCAAGGTCACAATCGCCGCCTCGATCCCATAACGGAGCAGTCGCTCCGCGGCTACCAGACCGTCTTGGGGCGTGGCGATCGGCATCCGCGCCGCCAAGCTAGCCTCGGTGCGATTGGGAGTGATCGCCAGACAGCCGGCATAACGATGGTAATCCGCCCCACGCACCGGATCCGCCACCACCGACACGCCCGCCGCCCGGGCAATCGCCACCAGTTGCGGCAGGAACTCGCCGGCACACACGCCCTTGTCGTAGTCGCTGACCAGGATCAAGTCGATCTCGTCCAGGTGATCCCAGACCGTTTGGAGGAGCCGACTGGCCAGCTCTACACGAATCGGTTGCGTTTGTTCACGATCCACACGGATCATTTGTTGCGGCGAGTGGCTCTGGGCACGTCCGACCAATCGCTCTTTAACCGTCGTCGGGCGGCTGGCGTCCATCGCTACGTGTTCCGGATCGATCCGGATTTCCCGGAGCAACCGGCGAATCTGCCGTCCCTCGTGATCATCACCGGTGACCGCGACCAGCAGGACCTCCGCCTCCAACGCGGCCAGCATCGCCGCTACACTTCCCGCCCCACCGAGCCGGTGCTCTTCCCGGTCCACCTGAAGAATTGGGATCGGCGCTTCCGGGCTGATCCGACTGACCTCGCCCCACAAATACCGATCGAGCATCACATCGCCGACCACAAGAATCCGCGGCCGCCGGGCGCTAGTCTGAAGCTGAGTAAGAGAGTGCGCCTTCCGTGGCATACTCGGGGGTTAGTAGGTAGTACGCGGTACGCAGTACGCAGTACGCAGTACACAGTACACAGTACACAGTACGCAGAAGTATCCTATCTGCTTCGGAACGAAATCTCCAATCTCCAATCCTGAACCCTGCATCCCAAACCCAAACCAGAGAACCTCGGAGATCTGGGGTAGATTCTAGCAAGTTGCTTCCCCAAGGTCGATGCGAGTTCGGCCGCCAGACAGCGGAAGAATGGCGAGGCGGGGCATTCTGGGCGCTTCAGCGCACCGGCCTGGCGGGGGCCCGAAGGGCCCGAAAAAAATCCTTGAAATTGGGCCAGCCGATTTCGTAGGCTCGTGAGCAGAGTTGTCGGACGTGTTCTTCAACCCGATGGCTGGACCTGGGAACGAGGGACGGCTCAGTCGAGCTTTGCCTCGTCCTGTTGCGACCCGTTGGTGATTTCTTTTCAACCCCGTGGATGGTGCTATGACTTGCTCGCTTCGAATTCGGAAGCCGGATGGCCAGATTGTGGAGATGTCTCCCGAGGATTGGGCTCAGTGCTGCCAGCAGCGTTGTTACTCCCAATGGCAAGTGGTGCCGCAGGAGGCCGCCGCGTCCGTCACGTTTCCCTCGACGCGGGCGCGGGTTGTCCATGTTTCGCCCTGGGATTTGACCGTTGGCGGCATGCAGCGGATGATCGACCTTTGGTGCCGCCAGGACGGAGGCCGCTGGGACGTGCATGTCGTCAGTCAGGGGCTCCGCGGTCCCTTTGAGTTCCGGCACGCCACGGTCCATGCGTCGGTCGCGGCGGGCCAGATCGATGCGCTGCTCGCGTCGCTCCAGCCCGACTTGCTTGTGCATCACGCCCCCGACACGACCTATGGGCGTTACGACCGCTGCCCCTGTGTGTGGATGATTCATGGGATGGCGCCGCTGCGCAAACCGCCGCCGGATTGGTGCCGCCCCGCCGTGGTGTTCAGTAATCTCGACAGTCGGGAGATCGATTCCGCCTGGCGTCCATTGCCCTTCCAGGTGTTGCCACTGGGCGTCGATTTGGACGCCTTGCATCCGCGTCGCTTGGTCTGCGGGATCGTCGGGCGTCTCAACCGCGACAAAGTGCCTCCAGCGTTCGTTGAGGGTTTACGGGCCTGGGAGCCCGGCCCCTGGATCCTCCGCTTCATCGGCGAGGGGCTGGCCAATCCCTACCAGCCCTGGGTCAAAGAACAACTGGCTGAGCTTGATTGGGTGGAGTTTACCGGCGACGTGCCCCCCGACCAGATCCCGGCCGCCCTCCAGTCTCTCGACGCCGTGTTGGTCCCCACCAACCTGACCTGTGGAGAAACCGGTTGCTATAGCGCCGTGGAAGCCCTGGCCAGCGGCCTGCCCGTCGTCTGCCGCGATGTGGACGGTCTGCGTGCCAGTTGCCGCGACGGGGCTCTCTATGCGACAACCGATGCGGGATTGCTCGAACGCCTCCGCGAGTTGGACGACCCGATCCTGCGCGCGAGACTGGGACGCCTCGGCCGAAAGGTCGCTGAGACCCATCATGACCTGGCGGCCCATGTGGCCCACCATAGTCGCTCCTTCGCCGACGCGCTTCCCGTGAAGATCTCCGTCTTGGTCCCCACCTACAACAACGCCGCGCGCCATATTGCCGCTTTTTGGGAGTCCTTGTGCGCTCAGACCTTCCGGGCCTGGGAACTCGTGCTGGTCGACGATGGCTCGACGGAGGCCGAATCGATCGCCGCAGTGGATCGCCTCGCCACCGACCCTCGCGTCCGTTTGGTGCGGTTCACGGAAAACCGGGGGCTCCCGGTGGCCTTGAACGCGGGGTTTCGG
Organism: uncultured Planctomycetaceae bacterium; assembly: GCA_964558295.1. Classification (GTDB taxonomy): domain Bacteria; phylum Planctomycetota; class Planctomycetia; order Pirellulales; family Thermoguttaceae; genus JBDKTH01. Next base: position 29,151 of record CAZLDQ010000010.1, read on the forward strand.
AAGTGTCGCGCCGAATGGATCGCCCGCATGGACGCCGACGACATCATGCTCCCGCACCGACTGGCTTGCCAATGGGACTATCTGCAGGCCCATCCCGAAATCGACATCCTCGGAAGCCAGATGGATATCTTTGACGACCAGACCGGCCAGATCGTCGATCGAACGGCTCACGCCGAGGTTGTCACCAAAGAACTGATCGACCAGCAGGCCAAGGCCGGCAACATCTGGTTCCTCAACCATCCCACCGTGATGATCCGCGCCGCCGCCCTCCAACGTCTTGGCGGGTATCCGGAGAGAAACTACTTGGGCGAGGACTTGGATTGTTGGCTCCAGGCCTTCCGCGCTGGCATGGTCATTCGCAACCTGCCCGACGTGTTGCTCCGCTATCGCAAGCATCCCGCACAGGTCGGCAGCAAGAAGGAAACGATTAGTATCCGCGTGCCGATCGTGCGGAAGTTGACCGCCGAATGGCTGGCGTATTCGGCGGCGCAATCGTGACGGTGGGGCAGTCGCTTCCCCACGGTGCGGGTCGAGCTCCGACGTCCCCGATGCCTTGGGAAGCCCCCGACCGGTTGCTACAATTGCCGTATCAGTCCCTCATCCAAGGAGTGCCCATGAAATCCTTTACGGAATACCTCACCTTCACCATCGCCAAGCGTATGGACTTCGTCAACATCACCTCGCAGGTCGAGGCAATCGTCCGCAAGAGCGGCGTCCAAGAAGGGCTCTGCTTGGTCAACGCGATGCACATCACGGCCAGCGTCTTCATCAACGACGATGAGCCCGGACTTCACGAGGACTACAAACGCTGGCTGGAAGAACTGGCCCCCTTTGACCCATCGCCCGAGCGTTACCACCACAACCGCACCGGCGAGGACAACGGCGACGCCCATCACAAACGCCAGATCATGGGGCGCGAAGTGGTCGTGGCGATCACCCAAGGCAAACTCGACTTCGGCCCCTGGGAACAGATTTTTTACGGTGAGTTCGACGGCCGCCGACCGAAACGCGTCCTGGTCAAAGTGATTGGGGAGTAGATCTGGCCGTGGCTTTCCACCGCTCGTTTACTCCGCTTCCCAGTGCTCAATCAACAGATTCGGGATTCGGCAAAACTCGCCCGTTTTGTGTGTGACAAGCGTCTGACCGTTCGCGATGGCTATTGATCCGATCAGTAAATCATTGGCCCATAGACGCTCGCAGCGGCCTTGTCGAACGGTAGCGAGCGAAATCGCGAGAGAAACGCGAGTTGAAGCTGAAGGGTTCTGGCAGGAGCGACGCTCTTGGCAGCTCCGTAGAACAACTCGGCACATACAATCGAACAAGAGACAATCGGCTCATCCCCTGCCATGTCCAGATGCCGTTGCAAGGCTTCGCCCATTGAGATAGCGAATACATGCGTTGGTATCGAGCAAGTACATTATTCGGCCCAGTCCCTGGGCTGCAAGGGAAGGTCCTCAGACTCCTCTAACCCGAGATCCGCGCATGAGCCATAGGTACGTTGCACAAAAGGATGCCAGTCCGACTGGTCGCCCGTGGTGGCTTCTCCTTCCGTTTTGGGAAGCGGCTCAATCGCTGGTTCGCCTCTCCCGATCCCAAGGGAATGCGCACCGAGAGAACGCCATCACCGCCCCCTTCCGATTGGAATTGGATCGTTTTCATGAGAATTTCTTCCGTTGCACAATCATCCCAATGATACCGCACCGCAGTGACAAACGGGGAGCCCCATCAACCACCCCCGCCCCAGCGGGAATATCGCTGGACTTTCCCCTCGCCCTATGTTGTAATCAGGGCACCCCTGCCGGGGACGTTTCAGGACATCCGCGCTACGTTGGCCGCAAAACGGCTCGCCGGCGCCCCACCGGGTCTTTCAGCATAAGGAGTGACTCATGTCCCGCCACACTCGCCGCAGCTTCCTCAAACGAGCCACCGCCGCAGGTCTTGGCGCATCGTTCGCCATCGCCGGCACGCGGACCACGGGCCAAATCATCGGCGCGAACGACACGATCCGCATTGGTGTGGCCGGCGTCCACGGCCGCGGCGGCGCCCATCTCGACGCCTACGCCCGGATGGAGAATGTGAAGGTCACCTACCTGATCGATCCGGATCAGCGTGTCTTCCCGAAACGGATCAAGCAGGTCCAAAGCTACGGCGGCAACACGCCGACCTGCGTCCAAGACCTCCGCCGGGCCTTGGACGACAAGAACCTCGACGCCATCTCCATCGCCTCGACCAACCACTGGCATTCGCTGCTGGCGATTTGGGCCTGCCAGGCAGGCAAAGACGTCTACGTTGAAAAACCGTGCAGCCACAATGTGTTCGAAGGCCGCAAACTGGTCGAAGCCGCGCGCAAGTACAACCGGATTGTCCAGCACGGCACCCAGAGCCGGGGCGACAAGAAATGGGCCGCCATTGCCGCCCTGATCGCCAGCGGTACGTATGGGAAGCTGCTGGTGGCCAAGGGCTACTGCTGCAAGCCGCGCTGGTCGATCGGCTTCAAAGCGCCCACCACGCCCCCCACGGAACTCGACTATAACCTCTGGCTCGGTCCGGCCCAGGAAATGCCCTATCACGAGAACCTCGTCCACTACAACTGGCACTGGTTCTGGGCCACCGGCAACGGCGATATGGGCAACCAGGGCGTCCACCAGATGGACATCGCCCGCTGGGGCATCCCCGGCGCCACGTTGCCTAAGAGCGTCGTGAGCCTCGGGTGCCGCTACGTCGACGGGCCGGACTTCAAGGACCAGGGCGAAACGCCCAACTTTGAACTGAACGTCTACGACTTCGATGGTACGCTCTTGGTCTTCGAGACCCGCGGCCTCGTCGCCCGAAAGAACAACGAAGGCAAGACTCCCTTTCCCTTCAAGGTCGATGTGGAGTTCTACCTCGAAGCGGGCAACATCATCGGCGGCAAGTTCTATCCCAAGGGAAAAAACACCCCGGAAAAACTGGCCGACATCGAGATCAAACGCCCCACCGGCGACATCTTTAAGAATTTCATCGAGTGCATGCGCAGCCGTCGGCGTGAGAACCAGATGGCCGAGATTCTCGAAGGCCACTATTCTTCGGCCCTCTGCCATCTGGGCAACATCTCCTACCGCCTCGGCCAGCCGGTCCCCTTCAGCCAGAAGCCGAGCGGCTTCCCCGACGTCCCGCAGGTCAACGAGTCGATGGCGATGATTAAAGCCAATCTCGAAGGCGCTTTGGGGATGGACCTGGGCAAGTACACCTACCAGCTCGGCCCAAAACTGATCATCGACGCGGCCCAAGAAAAGTTCGTCGGCGCCCCCGAGGCCGACAAGCTCCTGACCCGCCAGTACCGCAAGCCGTTCGTCGTGCCCGAACAAGTGTGAGGAGTGAGGGGAGGGTGGTGCGTGGAGAGGGGAGAGCAAGCCGTTTGCGGCCTATTGATCCAGAGAGTGACAAAGGCGTATTACTGAACGTTGGGTGGCCTGCCGTCCCCCTGCAGAATCCTTCCCGCAACACAAAATACCATCCGTTGACGAAACCGCGCGCCCGATGAATTTTGGGCGACACAACCTCCGAACGTTTGGGCGACAAATCGGTTGTACGTTGGCCATCAAGAAGCTACATTTCATCCAGACCCGTAGCCCGCGACCGCCGGATGAGGGGGGGCGTTCGTTTGTCCCCCAAAGAAGCTCCTCAAGATTCCGGTGCCAGCCGCGAATACTAGCGGGGGCACATTCTCGACTCTTCTCAACTCAGGAGGCACTGTAATGATCCGTTGGCAGAGGATGCATGGCGTGGTATGGGGAGTGGCGCTGGCCGTGGCCGGCGCTGCAATGCTGGGGGCCGAACCGGCCCGGGCCGCTGACCTCAAGAAGCTCGATTGCTCCTTGAAGTGGATTCCCGCCGATGCGGCCTTTTATGGCGTCATGCTCCGCAACCAGGAGCAGGTGGAAATCATCCGCAACAGCAAGGCCTTCGCCCGGCTGTTGGAGATGCCCGTAGTCAAGGAGGCTTTCAAGAAGTTCGACGAATCGGCTGCCGATGACCCCGAGGGGCCGGTCGCCAAATTCCAGGAGGGGCTCAACAACCCCATGGTCCAGGACCTCCTCGGCCTCTTGGGCGACATGTTCAGCCGCGATGTGTTCGTCTACGGCGACCCGAGCGTCATTGATTTCCTCGAACTGATGCAGAACCTCAACGGCGCGCAGAATGTGGCCCAGTTGCTGGGGCAGATCCCCGGCGCCTCCGAGAAGGTGACCAAGGAGCAACTCCAGCTCCGCACGATGCTTCACCTCCTGGCCAGCAACCCGGGACGGATCCGCATTCCCGAGGTCATCGCCGGCTTCCAGGTGAAGAACACCGATCGGGTCAAAGAGAACCTCGACAACTTGATGGGCCTCCTCGTGCTGGCCAGCATGAAAGCCCCCGAATTGCAAGACTGCTGCAAACGCATCAAGGTCGGCGGCAGCGAATATGTCACGGTTACCGTCAAAGGCGCCCAGATCCCCTGGGACGAGGTGTCGCTGGATGACCTGCGCAAAATCGAACTGGAACAGGGCGAGGTCGACAAGGTCGTCGATCGCCTGAAGCAGTTGACGCTCGTCGTGGCCGTCGGCCTGCGGGAGGACTACTTGCTCATCTCCGTTGGCGAATCGACCGAAAATCTTGCCCGCCTGGGCACCAGCCCCCTGCTCGTCGATCGCCCCGAATTGAAGCCGCTCCAGGACTTCACCGACCGCCGGCTGACCTCGATCAGCTACGTGAGCAAGGCGATGAACGAGCGGCTGGGCACGTCGAAGGAAGACCTCGACGGACTCGTGGTGCTGGCCGAACAACTGCTCGCCGAAACGCCCTTGTCGGATGCGCAAAAGGCCCAAATCCTCAAGGATGCCGAGGCCTTGGCCGGCGACCTCAAGCCGCTCATTCCCCAACTGGGAGCGGCGATGTCGTTCTCCTTCCTCACCGACCAGGGAATGGAAAGCTACGCTTACAACTGGGGCAAGGGCTTCAACCTCGACGGCTCCAAGCCGCTCTCGCTCCTAAAGCATGTCGGGGGCTCGCCGCTGGCGGCTGTCGTCAGCCGTAGCGAGAACCTGCGCGGCGGCTACACGCTCTTGGCCAAGTGGGCCAAGGTCGCCTATCGCTATGTCGATCAGTATGCCGTGCCGCAGATGGACGCCGAGGACCGCAAGGAGTACCAGAAGTTCGTCGACGAGTTCGGCCCGCTGGTTAAGCGGTGGGACACGGTAACCCGGGAACAATTGTTCCCCTCGCTGGGCGATGGGCAGTGGGGCCTGGTCCTCGACGGGCAACTGAAGGTCCAACAGATTGCCGACACCGTTCCGGCGTTCGCCAAGCCGATGCCGCTGCCGGAAGGGGCCTTGGTCGTGGCGATCCGCGACAAGGACCAGTTTGCCCTCTCGTTAGACGAGTACCGGCAAATCCTCAACGACGCGATCGGCAAGCTCCATGGCCAGAAGCCCAAGGAAATGTCGGACGTCAAAATCGCCGAGGCCCACTCGGAGAACATCCCGGGCGGCACACTCTACTCGTGCCCGTTTCCCGCCGAAGCCGGAATCGACGAGCGGATCGCCCCCTGTTTGGCACTCTCCGACGATGTAGCCGTGCTGTCCCTGTCCCGTGAGCAAGCCGAGCGGCTGTTAAAGGCCACGCCGCTCACAGTCGGCGACGTCCTGGCCAAGGCGGACAAACCTCGCGCCGCCGCCTGCGTCTTCCAGTGGGCCGCCTTGCTCGACACGGCCAAGCCGTGGATCGAGTGGGGCGCTGACGAGGCGATCAAGGAGAATTGTCCCGACTCCGAGGAAGCCGAAAAAACCCGGTCCCAGGTCACAACGGCTTTGGAACTGCTCCAGGTCTTCCATACCCTGACTTCCGAGACCTACTTCGAGAAGGACGTCCTGGTCGGTCACCAGGTCCTTGAACTTCGCGATGTGAAGTAGTCCCCGATTCCCTCTCCCTTTGGGAGAGGGCTTGGGTGAGGGGAATTGCCCGGGATTGATTCTCCTTGCCCCAGCCCTCTTCCTTATGGGGGCTGACGAACAAGGCTCCGAGGAGTGGGGCTCGCGAAGATGCTGAACCCTGAACCCGTCGGGCGTCGTCCTTCGGTCATTCCTTGGTCATTGGACCGTTCGACATTCGGCCTTCCCGGCGGGCTTGTCACATGCCGTCTTGGCTGGCCAACCAACCGCGGTTGCGCAGGATGTTGACCATTGCATCGTGGTCCTCCCGACGCTGGTTGATGCGGAGCTGCAGGCTCTGCCGCTTCATGGGCGTCAGCGTGGCAACGTGTCCCTGCCGTATGATCCGCTCGTTGTCCTGGACCTGCAACTTGAACAACCGCTCGTTTTGGCTGATCTCCTCCAGAAGCTTATCCAGTCGGGCTACCCATTGAGCCGCCCGACTCGAAGGCGATGCTTTTTCGAGTTCCTTCATCTCCCACGACTCCACGCACCGGTTTTCCGAGAAGAGGTACAGGGTCTTGGGTTGGTCCAACACCGACTCGACGACGACCTTCAAGGCATCATCCTGGAACAGGCAGATCGGCCCATGGCGTTTGTCGAAGCGGTAGTGCGACCAAAGCACCCGGCGTCCTTCGGCGTCCCAGGTCTGCAGCCAGCCATGCTTGTCGTTGTTCAGATAGTTGACCGTTGTCAGGGGGCTGTTGTCTTCATAGAACGCTACTGTCTGGCCGTTGAGACGCCCCTGGCGGTAACTGGTCATGGCGAACACGGCCCCGCTGGGGTAGCGGAGCGTGGTTACCGAGTTGCTATTGCTGCTCCACTGGTCTACCACGCCGAGCATGTTCCGCCGATCGTTGTCAAGGATCTTGCTGTCGAGGATATTCCCCGAGGGAAACCGGATGCGAAACGAGGCCTTACTCGACGTCAGATCGCCGGTGATCTCCGGCTTGGCCACCGATCCGTCGGCCGACGGGTGCACCGCAAGAGACTCCCCCTTCTTCTCCAAGAGCCGGGGCACGTACCGGGCGGTCAGCGCATAGTGCGGCTGGCCGGTCTTCGTCGACCAGAGATTCACGCCGAGGACCTCGCCTTCGAGATTGACTAGTGGGCCCCCGACGTTTGTCGAACGTATGACAGTCGTGGTTTCGATCCAAGTCGCATCGGCGTCGAGCTTCTCGAACCGCTTGGAGTCCACCCCGGCTGCCGTCAGGTGCGAACGTACCTCGCTGCCCGGACAAATCCGGGTTACGAGCCCTTGGGCAGGGGCGGAAAAGAGCCCCTGGCAGCCGCCGAGTCCCACAACGATGTCCTTCTCGTGAGGAAACGTCTTGGACAACGCCAGCGGCGTGAAATCTTGGGTCCGCGCCGTCCGCACCAGCGCCAAGCCATTCCCGTCCGGCGGGATGTATGTGGCGGTAATCTCCGCCCGCTGGCGGTCGTCAAACGTGACTTCGCCTTGCGCCATCTTCTCAAGGATCAGGGCACTGGTGACAATCGTGCCTTCCTTGTCCACGACAAACCCGCTGCCGTAGGCGCAGTCGGTGTCGATCCAGACCAACGAGGCACGAACCTTCTCCCGGAGGGCCTCCAGCGTCTCCTCGGTCAGCCCTTCCTGCACCTTTTTCGGCTCTTCGGGCGGTTTGACCGGCGCTGGGGGGGGAGGGGGCGGAACGGCTGTCTCAGGCTTGGGCGGAGTGGCGGCCTTCCCATCCACCGAGGGTGTCGCGCTTAAGCCAAAATAGTCCTGGTTGCAGCCGGTTCCGGTGGTAAGAAGAACCGGGGTCGCAAAAGCAACCAGGCACCAAACAAACTTCATGCGCTCTCTCCCCATTCTTCTGTTCAAGCCCCCCCGAGCGACTAAAGTCGGGTCAGCAATCCGCCCCACTGGGCCTACAATAAGCCGGAGGGGAACAAATGGCAACTTTCCCCCCGAGGTTTTTGGGGGAGCTACAGTCGCGGTCTTTATGCTAGCATCCTCTAGCAAATCACGACCGCGTTGCTGCCGATTCATTCTATACGTAGTCGTCACGTTTAGAAACGGCGGCAACCCCTTCTGTGCACAGGTTTCTTGAAGAGCCCCTTTCCCAGTCGAGCACTCCCCCGAAAAGCCCCCCCGAGCGTGACGGTTCAGGAACCGGCAGGTTCGATTCCTACGCCGTTTCATCCGCGCAAAGGATTCCGTTTAAGAACAGCTCGCCGAGCGTTTCCCAGGCGAGTTCCTGATCGGCTGAACAGCCGATTAACCAAGTGTCGTTCTTCGGTTCCCGCTGCCAGCGAACGGTGCCCGCCAAGGTCAGATCCATTCCCGAGTTGTCGTCGCGCAGTCGTAAGACGACCGCTTCTTCGTCGTCCAGTGGGGTGCTGGTCTGGACACAGAACCCATGGCGGGAAATGTCGATCAGCGTCGCGTGATGGACGTCGACCGCACCGTCCACCTGTCGCTGAATCTGGACGTGCAACGCGTCGGGATCCACGACATGATGCCGCGGACGATGGGGATAGCTCACCGAATGGGAGGCCATGGCAGCAACTCCTCAACAACGGAAGGAGCTCTGTCCAATCCTGTCACAAATCGGCGCTAGGCAACGTGTTGACCGACGGCCAGCACCAATCCATCACGCAGCAAGCGTTCTAACTACTCTAACTCACAAAAGCCCCTCCCTTCGGCTGGAAGTCTCTCCGCCGGTGGCGCAAATTGGCGGTTTGACGGCACTGCGATCAACTCCAAGCTGCCAACTAACTTATGCGAGCAGTGATGTCGCCAAACTCGCTACAATCGGCACAATCCTGTCGGGCTGCAGCGGTCTCCAGCCGTCAAGAATTGCCTGAATTGCACATGCGGAAAATTCGCCTGCATCGATTAGGAAATCCGACCGATTAGGAATACTGGCGCGCGTTGGGAGCAGCCCCCAAGGCATACCCCCACTTTGGATTGACAAAGACACCCAACGAACCAACGGTTTCCGGCAGAACGGGTCTTCCATATGAAAACCACACTTCATCTGCTCGTCTCAGGCGTGGTCCTGGCGGCCATGGCCGCCTCCTCGGCGCAGGGCGCCGAAGCCATCGTCAAGTTGGCTTCGACTCAGACCATTAAACTGGGCAGTCAGAGTTCCTTCGAGACCGTGCCGGTTGTCTCCAGCGTGACGTTGGACCCGACCGGACAACTCATGGCCACGGCCGGGGATGACCACGTGGTGCGGATTGTCAATGTGCGTACCGGGCAAACGCTCCGACGTTTGGTGGCTCACTCCGACTGGGTACAAAGCGTGGTGTTTAGTCCTGACGGCCAGATCCTGGCCACCGCCGGCAAGGATCGCCGGATCCTGCTCTGGAACGTTAACGCCGATCACCCCTATCGCCAATTGGCCGATGATGCCCGTGGGATTTCCACGCTCGCTTTCAGTCCTGATGGACGGCAGTTGGCGGCCGCCGGTTTCGAGCCGCGAGTCTGGATCTATGACGGCACGACCGGACAACTCCTCCGGACGTTGGAAGCCCCCGGTACGGATATTCGCGCAGTGGTCTTCTCCCCCGACGGCAAACATCTAGCCGCCGCAGGGCGCACTGGACGCATTCGCGTCTGGGAAGTGGCCAACGGCAACGTGCGGGGCGATTTGGACGCCGGCGATCGGCGACGGATTCACGCCTTGGCTTTCTCGGCCGATGGCAACCAACTGGCGGCCGGCGGCGAGGCCCCTAGCATCCGCCTTTGGAACCTCCAGAGCCAGAAACTTGCCGATACGCTCCCCGCGCGACCGGGCAAGGTCATGTCGTTGACTTTTTGCGGTCCAGAAACGCTGGCCGCCGGCGGAAGCGACGACATCATCCGCATCTGGAACCTCGCCACCCGTAGCGAGCGATACCAACTCGTCGGCCACACCGGCTCGGTCTCAGCCCTAACCTGGGAGCCGCGTTCCACGTTGTTGCTCTCCGGGAGCTTCGACACCACGGTGCGCACTTGGCTCTTGAACGACAAGGACGTGGAAACCATCTCGCAGCGATAACCTGGAATGTCGCTGCGTCAATATCTACAGGGAGGTAGGTTGTGGGTCTTTTTCGCAAAGTTCATCAGTTACACCGCCAGTTACAGCGGTTCTGGTCCCCCGGGTCCCGACGTACCGGCACCGTTCGGCCGCGAATCTGTGCGCTGGAGCCGTGCGAGTCACGGCAGCTCTTGAGCTTTACCCCCACGCCGATCGAAATTGGCGCGGTCTACTACGAGGATGCCGGCGCGGAAGATGCCGCGGGCGACATCCTCCAGATTTCCTGGAGCGGTGGGGAACCGGGCACACAACTGACCAAGCTGACCATCGATACCGACAAGCTCGGCGACGGCCTGTCGATCGGCGACGCCTTCTTCGACACGGCTGCCGGCGGTCTGGGGGACTATGCGGCCGTCCCCTTGTCGATCGTCAGCAGTGACGGCTTTACCGTGCTTAGCGCGACGGTTGTCGACGGCGGGACCAAGCTCGAACTGACCTTCAGCGGTTTCGACGCGGGCGAAACCCTCGTACTGAGCATCGACGTCGACGAACAAGGTTTTGTCGATCCCGACGATCCGCAGGCCGATCAGAACGCGGCCAACGCCGTCTGCGAAGGCAAAGAGTTCGAAGGCTCGAAACTTCTGGCCACCTTCTCCGCCGCCGGCTTCTACGAAGTCAGCGGTACGGGGCGCTTCCGCGATAGCTACAGCGTTACGGCTGGACTCAATCTGCCCGGCGATACCTATATGCCCCCTGGCACCGACTCGCATTCCGAGCGAACTGCCGGGGCCTTCTTCGACGTCACGCAGACACCGCTGCCGATTACGATCGCCGGCAACGTCTATGAGGACCTGGATCTCGACAACGTTCGGGATTCTGGCGAACAAGGAATTGCCGGCGTCACCCTCGCACTTCTCGAAATCGTTGACGGCCAGTATGTGGCCACCGGCAAGACGGCCATCACCGACGCCAACGGCCAGTACAAGTTCGACAACATCACCCCGGGCACCTACCGGATCGTGGAAACCCAACCGACCGGCTATCTGAGCGTCGGTGCCACGGCCGGCACGGTCGGCGGCTCCACCCGCGGCGTGGTTACCAGCGTCGATGTGCTCAGCAGCATCAGCCTTGTCGGCGGCGATGACAGCGTGAACAACGATTTCGCCGAAGTCAAGCCGGCCACCTTGAGCGGCTACGTCTATCACGACGCCGATAACGACGGCCTGCGCGATTCGGGGGAAACGGGCATCGCCGGTACAACGATCCAAATCCAACGCCTCGCCGCCGATGGTTCGACCCTGGCAACTCTCCAAGTGCAGACCGACGCCAACGGCTACTGGTCGGCCACTGGGCTCATGCCAGGCGTCTATCGGGTCCTGGAAGTTCAGCCTACCGGTTATCTCGACGGCCTCGACGCCGCGGGCACGGCCGGTGGTACGGCCTACAACCCCGGCGACCGGATCGACGGCATCCACCTCACCAGCGGCCAGAACGGCCAAGAGTATGACTTCGGCGAACTGCTCCCCGCGACGATCAGCGGCCGGGTCGTCGCCGACGCGGATGCCGACGGCCAGTACGATTCCGGCGAAACACTCCTCAGCGGCGTGACCGTCTACTTGCTCGACGCCTCGGGCAGCCGCATTGCCACGGCCGTCACCGATGCCAACGGCGAGTACCGCTTCACCAATCTGGCCCCCGGCACGTATGGCGTCGAAGAGGTCCAGCCCGACGGCTTCTACGATGGCCTTGATACGGTTGGCTCTGCCGGCGGCTCGCGGCTCGCGCCCGATTCGATCATTGACATCCACCTGGCGTCCGGCGTCAACGGCGTCCGCTACGACTTTTATGAACTGCTGCCGGCCAGCCTCTCCGGATATGTGTATGTCGACGACAACAACAACGGCGTGCGCAATGCCGGAGAAACGGGCATCGCCGGCGTCGTGCTCCAGTTGCTCGACGCCAATGGCCAACCGACCGGCGTTACGACAACGACCGACGCCAATGGCTATTACCGCTTCAACAATCTTCGGCCGAATCAGACCTACGGCGTGGCCGAAGTCCAACCGACCGGCTACTACGACGGTCTGGATACCGCGGGTACGGCCGGCGGTGTTGCCCACAACCCGGGCGACTCGATCACCGGCGCAGTCCTCGCCTCCGGCACCGCCGGCAAGAACTACAACTTCGGCGAACTACGTCCGGCAAGTCTCGGCGGCCAGGTGATTCTCGACGCCAATAACAACGGTCGCATCGACGCCGGCGAAGAACCGATCGCCGGAGTGACCGTCTGGCTCTTGGGCTCCTCGGGTACTCGCATCGCCTCGACAACCACCGATGCCGGCGGCTACTACCTGTTTGGCAACCTCCAACCGGGCATCTACGGAGTCGAAGAGATTCAGCCGTCCGCTTACCTTGACGGCAAAGACCTCGTCGGTACGGCTGGCGGAGCCAACGTTGTCAACGACCGACTCACCGCCATCGTCCTGACCTCGGGGACGGTGGCCATCGACTACGACTTCCTCGAAGTGCCGCCGGCCACGATTTCCGGCCACGTTTTCCAGGATGGGGCGGCAATCTCCGTCAAGACCGGCGAAGCGATTCCCGACGTGGCTACGGTGCGCGACGGGCGGTTCACTTCCGACGACACCCCCTTGGCCGGCGTCGTGCTTCGGCTTTGCGATGGCAGCGGCGCGCCGCTCTATGATGCCAACGGAAACGCGATTACCACGGTGACCGACGAGAACGGCTTTTATCAGTTCACAGGCTTGGCGCCGGGCGTCTATACAATTCTCGAACAACATCCGGACGGCTACTACGATAGTATTGACACCCCCGGCTCCAATGGCGGAATCGCCATCAATCCCAAAGACGATATCGATCCGATGATCCTCGCCACGCTGGCGGTCGATCCCGCCGATGATGCGATCATTCGGATTCCGGTCAGTGCGGGCGAAACGGCCGTTTCGTACAACTTCAGCGAAGTGCTGGTGGAAACCGTGCCCGACGATCCGCCGACCCCGCCGAATCCGCCAAATCCGCCGTACAACCCGCCGCCCTCGCCCCCGTGGACGCCACTTGAGCCTCCTACGGCAATTCCCGTGGATACGATGACCCATGTCCACTCCTATTACCTTCCTTCCCCGGTGCAGCGCACGCTCAGCTTGGCGGGTGGAGGCGGGAGCACCGCAGCCGCCTACACTTGGCACTTGAGCGTGGTCAACGGCGGCCAGCCGCGGCGGGAAAACGAAGGGTCCAAGTACGTCACCGAGTCGTCGAGCGTCTACTTCAACCCGGTCTCCTGGAACGGTTCCGACATGAGCCGCGCCGAGTGGCTCATGTTGCTGTGGGATCAAGACAAGCCGGTCAAGAAGGCCATCTTCGGAATCGAAGGGGCTCGGCCCGTGGTCGGCGACTTCGATGGCAATGGAACGATCGACATCGGCGTCTTCTTCGACGGGCTCTGGTTCCTCGACCTCAACGGGAACGGCGTCTGGGACGACGGCGACCTCTGGGTTCGCCTCGGCAAGGAAGGCGATCAACCGGTGACCGGTGACTGGGACGGCGACGGCAAGACTGACTTGGGCATCTTCGGCCCCTCCTGGGCCGGCGACAGCCGCGCAATCGCGAATGAACCAGGGCTTCCGGATGCCGCCAACAATGAGGAGAGCGGGCGCTTCAAGAACGTGCCCCCTCCGCCCGAGCAAGCCACCTTGGGCTGGCGCACCATGAAACGCACGGCTAAAGGACAACTCCGCGCCGACCTGATCGACCATGTCTTCCAGTATGGCGCTGAAGGCGACATTGCCGTCTCCGGCGACTGGAACGGCGACGGGATCGCCAACATTGGCCTGTTCCGCGGCGGGATTTGGTATCTCGACGCCGACGGTAACGGACGTTGGACTCCCGACGACGTCTACCTCGAAGGGTTCGGCGCCCCGGGCGACCTCCCCGTAGTCGGCGACTGGAACGGCGACGGGATCGACGACCTGGGTATCTATCGCAAAGGGACCTGGTATCTCGATACCAACGCCGACCACAAGCTCGACGCCCACGACAAAGTCTTCCACCTCGGGGGGCCCCACGATCGTCCCTTTGCCGCCGACTTCAACGGCGACGGCATCGACGAGATCGGCATCTACCGCGACGGCCACTATCCGCAGAACAAACAGGCCTCCGACCCCGGCCAATCCGAAAGTCCTGCCGAGGATGTGGCTACTCGCCCGACCGAAACAACCGTCCAGTAAGAAGGGGCTGGGGACTGGGGAGGCAGAGACGATTTGTCTCCCCGGGTGTCTCCCCTTTCCCCAATTCGCACTGAACGCACCGTCCTCGTGCATGCCACGATCGCGGAATCGCCGCTCATAAGGAAGGACTGAAGGCGGCCGAAAGAGACATTGTCCGAGGAACGGGGCTTTGGCAAGGCAACCTGCAAGCCCGATTCGAAAAACACCGCCAACACCAGCGCGATCCACGGCAATTGGTTGACCATCATCCCGAGTACAACCACGCCAAAGGCCAAGGCGATGCTCAACCACTGATAGGGGCGGAGCCATTCGCGGAGAAACACGACGCGCAACAGGACGTTGACCAAGGGGAGGATGAAATAGCCGAGACTCGACTGGAGCACCTACGCCAAGGCCACTGCATAGATGAACGTCAGCCAGTTGACGGCGATCAGGAACGTACTGGCACCTAACGCGAGCAGCAGCTGGGGATTCCTCCAGACCTCGTGCAGCTCTTGCCCGCGGTGCATGACGACCAGAGACAATCCCAGGACGACAAACGACCAGAACCCGCGGTGGGCAAGGACTTCCAGCGGGGCGATGGCCGCCACGGACTTGAAATACAGGGGAAAAATCCCCTATAAGCCATACGCCCCCACGCCGTAGACCAGACCTTGGCTTGTGGGCCGCTGCTTTGTGTTGACCGCTTTACCCATGCGCGATCATTTGGCCTCAAAGAGCTTGGCTTGGTCGTCTAGCGGCCGGAGCCAGATGTTGCGGAATCGTACTGGGCTGCCGTGGTCTTGGAGGAAGAGCGGGCCGCAGCCGGTCTTGAAGAGGTTGTCGCGGATCTTGTCCGTATAGGGTGTGGTTTGGTAGACCAATGGGTTCCATCGCGAGACGCTTTCGAGGAAATGGGTGTTGTGCTGGACCAGCACTCCGTTGAGGAGGGCCGTGATTTCGCCGGGCTTGGTGATCTTGCCCTGTTCATCGCGCCGGGGGGCCGTGTAGAGGATGTCGTAAACCTGCCACTCGCCAAGCGGCCGGCCGACGTTGACCAGCGGCGGTGAGATTCCGTAAACGGCCCCGATCGTTTCTTTGGGCGTCACGGGGTTGCCGTGCGATTTGAGGATCTGTAGTTCATATTGTCCATGGATATAGACCCCGCTGTTGCCTGCCCAACCGCCGGTCTTCTTGTCGTCGAGGATCATGAACTCGACGTGGATTTGCACGTCACGGAAATGGACCTTGGACACGATGAACCCGGGCCGGACTTCCAGGGCCCCGTCAATCACCGGCCAGTGGCACGGCTCGCCTTTGGTGTTCAAGAAGGCATCAGTCGTGCCGCCGTCAAACAACACGATCGCGTCGGCCGGCGGCTTGCCCGGAGGCGTGTCGACGAACTTGGGCTGTGGGTCTTCCGCTGCGGCTAGGCTGGCCAACAGAGTGAGCGGGGCGAGGCAGACAATAACCAGGACGAAAGGTGAATAGCGGTGCGACATGTTGGTGTGCGGGAGGGGTGAGTACATGGTATCGGGAAGGGAACGATTCAGTCGATTATGCTTGCCCGCTTACGCAAAATAAACACCGTGTCGGAAATCTCATTGTTCAGCACTAGCGGCTCGTCGATCTCGTACCAGAAATCATAAACGTCGCAGAGTTCCCACTCGGGAACGCTGGCCAACGTTCGGCGGAACTGGGCCGCGGTGTACATGCGGAACTGGAACTCGTCACGCAGACGCACCTCCTTTTTGCCTGAGCGTGCTCGGAGACTGATGCGGAGCGTCTCCAGCCGTCGGCGGCGATCGGTGGCCAGCACGCGTAAGGTGACGGTCACTTGTGTGCGGCCTTGGCGCCGGGTCCAGCGTTCAGTGCACTC
The DNA here is from genome assembly GCA_964558295.1 of uncultured Planctomycetaceae bacterium. GTDB lineage: Bacteria > Planctomycetota > Planctomycetia > Pirellulales > Thermoguttaceae > JBDKTH01. The sequence goes on from CAZLDQ010000010.1 coordinate 45,190, forward strand.
TTCCGAGGCGTCTGGGGGCAACAGGTGAAAACCGAGGATATAGATCCCGCCGGGCCGTAGGGCCTGTGCCATGCACGTCAGGTGTTGTCGAGCCGACTCCTCGGTGAGGAGGTGGCGAAAACTGTCGAAGGTGCTAAAGGCGGCGTCGACCGGCTTGGGCAACCGAAAATCGGCCATGTCAGCCGCAAAAATGTTCGCCCGAAGACCGCGGCGGGCCAGTCGGCGACGCAGGTAGTCCAGCGACGGCTCGCTTAGGTCGAGGCCAGTGAGTCGGTAGCCGCGGGCGGCCAGTTCAACGGTCAGCCGGCCGGTGCCGCAGGCGGGCTCCAGGAGCGTGCGCACGCGGAACGGGCAGTACTTCCGGCAGGCTGCCTCGATAAAATCGGCTTCCGGCCCGGTTTCATCGCGGAAAGCGAGGTCGTAGTACTGGGGATAGTCGTACCAACTGGCTTGGATCGGGCTGGGCATTGGGAAGAAGACACCCGGCACAGGTGATCTGGGGCAAACGGTGAGTCGCAGAGTTTCGGAACCTTTTATCATAGCAGGGAAGTCAAGGGACGTCGAAGGGGCGTGATTTTGGGGGGCGTCTGGTGGCAATAATTCGGTGGGGAGAGTAGAATCGACGGATTCACGACGCACAACCCATGTATGTTGGAGAGCCGAAATGAACGTCGTCCTCAAAACGGCCAGTGGCCTAGTCCTGTCGCTGCTGGTGAGCACCGTGGCTTTGGCCGAGGTCCAGGTGACCAAGCTTCGTTGCGAGTACCTAGTAAATCCGTTGGGGATCGACGTTCTTAAGCCGCGTTTGAGCTGGATACTTGAGTCATCCGAGCGGGGCCAGAAGCAGACTGCCTATCAGGTGCTTGTGGCTAGCTCGCCGGAACTGCTTGCGAAGGACCAGGGCGATCTGTGGGACAGTGGGCGCGTGGCCTCGGAGCAGTCGGTGCATGTGGAGTATGCCGGCCGGCCGCTTACGTCGCATCAGGCCTGCTGGTGGAAGGTTCGGGCGTGGGACAAGAACGCAAAACCGTCGGCCTGGAGCCCCGCGGCCCGGTGGTCGATGGGGATCTTGGACCCCAGCGGCTGGACCGGCAAATGGATCGGCTACACCAAGCCGTTCGAGATGCCCAACGATTGGCTCCAAAAGGCCCCCAGCCCGGTGTTCCGCAAGTCGTTCGAGTTGTCGCAGCCGGTCAAATCGGCCACGGTGAGCATTGCAGGACTCGGGTTCTACGAGTTGCACCTGAACGGCGCCAAGGTCGGTGACCATGTGTTGGATCCGGGTTTCACGCGGTATGACAAGCGCGTGCTGTACGTGACCTACGACGTGACCGGCCAGCTGAAGCAGGGCAAGAACGGGCTGGGCGTAATGCTCGGCAACGGCTGGTATAACACGTTTACCCGCTGCGCGTGGGATTTCAAAAACGCCCCCTGGGTCGACCAACCGCGGCTGCTCTTGCAGCTTCGTGTTGTGTTGGCCGACGGCAGCGTGCAGACGATCGTCACCGATGAGTCGTGGCGAGCGAACACCGGCCCGATGGTGCTCGACGCGATTCGCAACGGCCAAGTCTACGACGCCCGGCGGGAGATGCCCGGCTGGGATACGGGTAGCTTCGACGATTCTTCGTGGGCTGTGCCTGCGGTGGTGGCTGGGCCCAAGGGCGTGCTCCGGGCCCAGATGACGCCGGCCATCAAGGTGACCGAAACGATCAAGCCGGTTGCGATGCGTCAGACCCATCCGGGCGTGTGGCTCTTCGACATGGGCCAGAACCTGGCCGGCTGGGCGCAGCTGCGTGTCAAGGGGCCTGCCGGAACGGTGATCAGCATGCGCTACAGCGAGCGGCTCGACGGCGGGCTGCCGATCGGCATAATATCGAGCCCTACGTCTTTTCCGGCCCTTTCCAGACCGACGTCTACGTACTCAAGGGGGAGGGAGAAGAGGTCTGGGAGTCGAAGTTCGCCTACCACGGGTTTCGTTGGGTTCAGGTGAGCGGGCTCCCCGAAAAACCGACGGCCGACACAATCTCGGCCCGGGTCGTGCATACGGCATTCGAGCCGATCGGCTCCTTCGCCTGTTCCCACGACTTATTGAACAAAATCCAGCAGCTGACACTCTGGTCGTATCGCAGCAATTTCCACAGTATCCCGACCGACTGCCCCCACCGTGAAAAGAACGGTTGGACCGGCGACGCCCAGTTGGCTGCCGAGCAGGCGATGTACAACTGGGAGAACGCCGCGGGCTACACGAAATGGATGAATGATCTCTATGACGAGCAGCAGCCCGACGGCAACCTGCCGGGGATCGTGCCGACCTCCGGCTGGGGCTACGCCTGGGGCAATGGGCCGGCCTGGGATAGTGCCTATGTACTCATCCCCTGGTATCTCTACCAGTATCGCGGCGACCAGCGGATTCTGGCCGCGCACTACGAGCGATTGTGCCGTTATGTAGACTTCATGACCTCCAAGGCGACTGACCACCTAGTCAAACACGGCCTGGGGGACTGGGTGCCGGTCAAGACCCGGACGCCGGAGATTGTCACTTCGTCGGGCTATTACTACATTGACACCCTGATCGTCTCGAAGATCGCCGCCATGCTTGGCAAGACCGACGACGCCCAGCGGTATGGCCAACTGGCTGAAGCGATCCGCCAGTCGTTCAACAAAAAGCTCTACCAGGGGGACGGGATCTATGCCAACGGTAGCCAGACGGCCTTGAGCTGTGCCCTTTATCAGGGCCTCGTGCCGGCCGATCGGCAAGCGGCCGTCATGGCCAAGCTGGCCGCCAATGTGGAGGCCGCCGACTACCATCTCGACACGGGCATCCTCGGCGCCAAATACCTGTTCCGCACGCTGAGCGAACATGGCCGGCATGACTTGGCCTACCGGATCGCCTGCCAGACCACGGCTCCCAGCTACGGCGACTGGATTCGTCGTGACGCTACGACGCTCTGGGAAGACTGGGGCGACGGTTCGTCACGCAACCACATTATGTTCGGCGACATCAGCGCCTGGTTCTACCAGTACCTGGCCGGCATCCAGGTCGACCCAGCTCAGCCGGGGTTCAAGCACATCGTGATCCGTCCCCGGCCCACAGGCGATCTGACCTGGGTCCGTGCCAAGACCGAGTCGCCCTACGGCCGCGTGGCCAGCGCCTGGCGCAAGGAAGGCGATGCCTTAACCCTCAAGGTGACTGTGCCGGTCAACACCACGGCGACGGTCTACCTGCCGTTATCGCACGGGATCGACACGGTCACCGAAAGCGGCAAGCCGGTTCAGCAGTCCGACACGGTTCAGTTTCTCCGTACTGAAGCCGGTTGCGGAGTGTTTGAAGTCCCGTCGGGCGAGTACACGTTTGTGAGCCGATAGGAGCAGGAGGAGGGGGGGATTGGTCCAACTCCGTGCGGATTGAAAGATCGACCAAGAGGTCCTGGTCGCTGCGTGTTCTCTCCCGACAGTCTTCTTTCGTGCTCTCGTGTTTTCGTGATTAGAGATCTCTTAGTTGAATGCGTGACCGCTCTGGAGGGAAGAAGGGTGGTGGGGTATGTGACTGAGAGGTCATTAGGGCTCATACCGCACGGTCCCGGTTGCATCGACCTTGTAGCCCCACTTGGTGATATAGGCTGCGGCGGGTTGGAAGTCGTCGTGGGTCGCGTGGAGTTTGCGTGTGAGGAGGGCGTCGAGTTCGGCCTGGAGCGAGGCGTAGGCTGTCTGGCCGAGGAGGTTGGTTTGCTGGTAGGGATCGGCTTGGTTGTCGAATAAGAGCCAGGGGCCGTTGAGATCGCGGACATAGGTGTAGCGGGCCGTGCGCACGCCGCGGTATTCGCGGCCACCGAGGTTGCGGCTCCATTGGCCAAAGGGGGCGGGACAGCCGATCAACACCGCGCCGTCTGACGGATCAGGTCCGCCACGCAGGTAGTCGCTGAAGTCGAGCCCCTCCACGCTGGACGGGATTGGCTGTCCACAGAGGCCAAGCAGCGTCGGCATCAAGTCGTCTAACCGTACCAAAGCATCCAGTTCGCGGGCTTGGGGGCCCAGGCCGGCGGGCCAGCGGATCAGCAACGGGATGCGGATTGATTCGTCGTAGGGCTGCTGCTTGTTCCGTGCACCGTGCGAGCCGAGCATGTCGCCGTGGTCGGAGGAGAAAACGAAGATCGTGTTTTCATCCAGGCCGGTCTCCTGCAACGTTTCACGCAGCCGGCCCACGCAATCGTCGAGGGCCGTACAATGGGCATAGTAGCCGGCCAACATTTCCCGGGCTTGCGGTTCCATTTCGTGAGGAACATTCGGACGCAGACGCAGGTCGTGTGCCCGATACTGATTGCGATACTTCTCGGGCGCGGTCTGATAGGGGTCATGGGGCGGGCCCCAGGAGAGATAGAGGAAGAAGGGCCGGCCGTTCTTGGACCGAGTGCGGAGATAGGCTTGGGCGTCGTCGGTCTGGGCGATCGCGTCGTAGCCTTGCCAGAGGAGTTTTTCCGGCCCATCGGCATAGTAGAAGGAATGGTTGTAGTTGTGGGTGCATTCAAGCGTCTTCCAGTAGTCGAACCCCTGGCGCCGGTCGCGAGGGATAAAGCTGGAGCGACCGTGACCGTCGAGGTGCCACTTGCCGATGTAACCGGTGTCGTAACCGACGCGCTGGAGCACCTCGGCCAGTGTGAGGGCTTCGGAGGCCAGCGGCACGTCGTTGAGAAAGACGCCGTGGGTGAGGGCTCGCTGGCCGGTGAGGATCGTTGCCCTCGCCGGGCTGCAGACAGGCACGGTCGAGATGGCATAACGAAACGAGACGGCTTCCCGGGCAAGGCGGTCGAGATGGGGTGTTTTCACGTTCGGATCGCCGGCATAGCCGGTGGCCTGGGCTCGCCACTGATCGGCCAGGACCAGGACGATGTTCGGCGGCTGTCTCCGCGGCGCGTCGGCGGCCAAGACGCCGCACGTTTCCACGAGGATCGTGCCAAAAGCGAAAAACCAAGTCAGAAGATTTCCCCAATGGCGTCGTGTCATTATGATTCTCCTTGAGGATCGTGAAACGGACGTCCAATCGCGAGGCCCAAGTGCGGCGGCTAAACAGGGGGGCGACGGCTGATTCTCTGGTCCGCCAATGCGACCGCCCCGAGCAACCAGAGTTCGAGGGCCATGGCTTCGGGGCCGAGCATGGCGACACCTCCAGGATGTGGCACGATGATTGTCCATAGTAACAGAAACCGTGTTTCTTGCAACAGATGTGCCACGATGATTACAGAAGGTGCATCAGGTTAGCAGATCAGGCTGACTATTTGGCGTAGCGTTGTTGTACGGCTTCTGGGCCGTAGGTGCGTTCCAGGCGTCGAACGGTGAAATGTCCTCGGGCGATTTCTTGGAAGTGATCAATGAAGATCGTATTGATCATGGCGCCGCCGAGAGCTCCGACAATCGGGACGCTTTGGGCCAGGATTTTCTCGGAAGCCACGGTTTGGAACCGAGCGGCAACGGCGCTGATCAACCGGACCAGGACGGCGGCCCCTTCTTCGACCTGCCCGCGTTGGGTGATATAGGTGGCGGCCTCGGAGACGCTGCGGGCTAGGGCTGTGCGAACGGCGGAGTAGGCGATCTCGGCCGCCCAGGGCAAAGACCTCCAGGCAGGCCAGTTGGGCGTCTGGGGCGGCAGGCAAGAACGGACTGGTGCGGCTGTTTTGGGGAAGCATCACGGAAAAGGTAGCCCGGGACGTGATGTACGCCCCCGTTTGGCAAGGTGTGGCCACCGCCTACCGCCGTCTTGGCGACGAAGAACGCGCGGACCATTGCGAGCTTCCCTATCTCCCATCCACTACATAGCAAAGTCGGAGGGCTTGATGCCTTTGGCAAACTTGCCGAAGCCGAAGGGGGTGGGCTTGTATTGGCCGACAAGGTCGACGTTGGCCCGCTGGGGGATCTTGGCTTCCAGGCCGACGCACCAGTAGGCAGCGTTGACCAGCAGGCGTCGCAAGCCTTCGCTGGCCAAGTCGGTGGCGGCGCCCATCGTCGTGGTGAAGACGCGGCCCGTCTGGCCGGCGGTGCCCTGGTAGGTCTTGGTCCAAGCGACGGGCATCATCGGGTCGTTCTTCTTATTTGCCAGCGGCTTGTCGGTCGGGTTCATCCCTTCGAGCACCTGGCCGAGGATGACCGGCTGGCAGTCGCCGGGCAGCGGCAAGCGTACGGTGTAAACGTCCGTCGGTCCCCAGATATCTTCACAGCCACGCACGATCGGATTCTTCTCCTGGCCTGGGGCGACCACGCCGCGCGTGCTCTCGTGGGCATGATGGCCGTGGTGGCTGATCCACGTTTCGCCCAGAACCTGTCGGCCGAATCCGCCGTCCCACTCCTTGCTGTTGAAGCTATACTTCGAATACTTCTTACCGGCCGGAATGTTGAAGGCGTGGGTCGCGGTGCGCATGCCGATGACGGGCTTGCCCGCGTTGAGGTACTCGACGATGTACTGCATCTGCTCGTCGGGCAGGTTGCGGAAACGGGTGGCGATGATCATCAGATCGGCCGTACGCAACGCTTCCAGCCCCGGGATATTGCTGACGTTTACCGGGTCGATCGTGCCATCGGCCGGATTAACAGCAAACAGGACCGTGCACTTGAAGCCGTGGTGCTTGGCCAGAATCTTGCCCAATTGCGACAGGGCCTCTTCGGAGCGGTACTCTTCATCGCCGGAGATCAGTACGACATGCTTCCCCTTGCCCGGGCCGTCGAAGCCGTCATAAACCACCCAAGGATTGGCCGCCCACACCGGGCTGACCGTCAGGAGCAATAGTCCGCACACGATCGCCAGCCGTTTCGTCAGTCGCATTGTTGCACCTCGCTTCGGTTTGCCATATTGTAGATCGGTCTCGGTGTCGGTTTATTGTAGCTAGACGCCGGGGGGGAATGAAAGTGGGCAGGGGGGTAGTGGCGGGTGGGCCGTGATCTGTAGCCTAGCGACGCACTCGTGCGGTGTCGGTGACCTTCGCTAGTTGCCAACCCCCAGC